>JAXDMY010000103.1:0-13941 GCA_034665805.1 Alphaproteobacteria bacterium | reverse complement strand
CTTATGACGACGCGCTCGATTTCGTCGCGGCAAGGCGGGATGCCGACCGGCGGGCCGCAAAGCTTAAGCAGTTGTTCCCGCGCGGTGCTGCCGATCCAAAACTGCTGGCGCTGCTGAAAGTGCCGCTCTATCCCTATCAGGCCGAGGGTGCGCTGTTCGCGGTGCGGACCGGCCGGGCCCTGATCGGCGACGACATGGGACTAGGCAAGACCATACAGGCCATTGCCGCGACGGAAATACTGGCGCGGCATTTCGGCGTCTCGAAAGTGCTGGTGATCTGCCCGACCTCGCTCAAATACCAGTGGCAAAGCGAGATCGTGCGGTTCTCGGGCCGCGAGGGCAAAAACGCGGCGCGCGTCATCAATGGCGGCCGGGCGCAGCGGCAGAAGGACTACGCCCTCGACGATTTCTGCAAGATCACGAACTATGAAAAACTCAAGCCCGATCTCGACCTGATCGCCGCCTGGGCGCCCGAACTGGTGATCGTCGATGAAGCACAACGGGTAAAAAACTGGAATACCATCGCGGCGCGCGCCTTAAAACGCGTCGATAGTTCCTATGCGATAGTGCTTACCGGGACGCCTCTGGAAAACAAGCTGGAAGAGCTGATTTCCATTGTCCAGTTCGTCGATCAGCACCGGCTGGGGCCAACCTGGAAGCTGCTGCACGAGCATCAGGTCAAGGACGAAGCCGGGCGCGTCATCGGCTATACCGGGCTTGAGAAGATCGGCCAAACTCTGGCGCCGGTCATGATCCGCCGGCGCAAATCCGAGGTGCTGCGGCAACTGCCCAGCCGGACCGACCAGAACCTGCTGGTGCCGATGACCGAGATGCAAATGCTTTATCACCAGGAAAACGCTGACGTGGTGGCGAAAATCGTCCAGCGCTGGCGCAAGACCCGGTTTTTGTCGGATAAGGATCAGCGGCGGCTGACCTGTGCGCTACAGAACATGCGCATGTCCTGCAACAGCACCTATTTGCTGGACCAGGAAACCGACCATGGTGTCAAGGTCGACGAATTAGCGGCGCTGTTCGACGAATTGTTCGCCGAGCCCGAGGCCAAGGCGGTGGTGTTTTCGCAATGGACGCGGACCCAAGACATCGTCATCCGCCGCCTCGAAGCGCGCGAGCTGGGCTACGTCAGCTTCCACGGCGGTGTGCCATCGGACAAACGGCCGGCACTGGTTGAGCGGTTTCGTGACGACCCCACCTGCCGCGTGTTCCTGTCCACCGATGCTGGCAGTACGGGCCTCAATCTGCAGCATGCTTCGATCCTGGTGAACATGGACTTGCCGTGGAACCCGGCGGTCCTCGAACAGCGCATCGCGCGCATCCATCGCATGGGCCAGATACGGCCGGTGCGGGTCATCAATTTCGTCGCTAAGGGCACCATCGAGGAGGGCATGCTTTCGGTGCTGGCGTTCAAACGCTCCTTATCGGCAGGAATTCTCGACGGCGGCAGTGGCGAGATTTCGCTCGGCGGTTCGCGTCTCAACCGTTTCATGAAGGATGTGGAAAACGTCACTGGTCATATGGGTGAGGGCGAGGCTGTGACACCGGCTGAGGAAATAAAGATTAACGTCACTGCCGATGACGCAGGACCCGTGGACGATGTAAATGGGGATGTAAACATTGGCGCTGATGAGATGGCGATCGCGCGGACTGGTGGGTCCGGAGCGCCGCCGCGCGATACAGGTCCCGATCCGTGGCAAGCCTTGGTGCAGGTCGGTGCGCAGTTTATTGCCGCTCTTGCGGCTGCCAACGACCCCAACGCTCCGGCGCATCCATGGATTGAGCGCGATCCAGCCACTGGCGCGCAAAACCTCAAAATGCCGCTGCCGCCACCGGAAACCGCGAGACAACTTGCCAATGCGCTTTCTGCACTCGCGGACAGCTTGCGGGGTAAGATTACGTGACGGGCGGCGGCAGCTGAACGAATGCCGGTCTTTTTCTTTGCCAAGCCGACGAGGCTATTCTCGCTGGAGATTTCAAAGATCGACCGATTGATCTCGATTGTCGTCGAAACCGAGAAAAATGCGGATCGCGGAAAATTCCCTTCGAAATCAAAAGCGAAAAAATTTGACGGCTTGGCGGTCGGGGTTTGATCGTCAACAGAAATTTTTTAGGCTTAGAATTCAAGATATTACGATAGCACTCGATAATCGAGTGGGAGTGACAGGGGCACTTGCAAGATAGATTGCGATGCCTCTTGAAATGGCCTGCACCCGTGCCACTTTCTCCGTAGGTCTTCGTTTTCGTTTGGCTAATGGGCAGGGGGCGCCGAAGGCCTGGAACATCCACAAAACAACATTGCTAGACAGGAGATTGTCATGGAGACGATCGTTTTGGTCCATGGTGGGTTCGTAGACGGATCTGGATGGCAGAGCGTGCACAATATTCTCAAGAAGGACGGCTACAATGTCAGCGTCGTCCAGAATCCCACGACCTCTCTGGCGGACGACGTGACGGCGACCAAGAACGCCATCGCGGCTCTGGATGGCCCCGTGATTCTTGTCGGTCATTCCTATGGCGGGGCGGTCATCACCGAAGCGGGCACCGATCCAAAAGTCGCTGCGCTCGTCTACATCACGGCCTTTGCGCCGGATAAGGGCGAGTCCGTGAATACGCTCATTGCCAATCCTCCGCCCGGTGCGCCCGTACCCCCGATCCTGCCACCGCAGAATGGCTTCCTGTTTCTTGACAAGGCCAAGTTCGCGGCGTCATTTGCGGCCGATGTGGCGCCGGACCAAGCCGCCTTCATGGCGGATTCGCAGGTTCCCTGGGGTGTCGGAGCTCTGAGCGCCGCGATTACCGCCCCGGCGTGGCGGGCCAAGCCCAGCTGGTACCTTGTTGCCACCGAAGACAAGATGATCCCGCCCGACGCGCAGCGGTTCATGGCCAAACGCGCGGGTGCAACTGTCGTGGAAGCGAGGGGCAGTCACGCAATCTATGTGTCGCAACCTGCCGCCGTCGCTGCGCTTATCGAACGGGTAGCAAAAGAGTTGCCGCACGCGGCCGAATAAACGTTGCCTATTTTCGCATCATATCTATCGCCAACACCTTAGCTGCGTTCCGCCGAAAAAGGCGGGACGCAGCTAAGGACTGCGTGCGGCCTGTGTGCGTTTCGCGCCCTGTGCTTTCACCAGACTGTCGATGCCGGCTTTCTGTTTGAGATTCTGGATCAGCCAGCGGCCTGCCGGCCCCGGCGGAGCGTCTTTGCGATACACCGCCTGCATCGGCATCAAGAGGCTCGTGCCGGCCGGCATCTCGATGCGGATGACGCGCAGCTTCTCGCTCGAGATGTCGTCTTCCACCATGAAGCTGGGCATATGGCCGAAGCCGAAGCCGGCGCGCAGAAAAGCATGTTTCGCGCCCATATCGGCGAGCTTCCAGGCATTCTGCGAAAAGACACCGTAGTTTTGACCGTCCGAAAGAGTAGAGCGGTCGGTCAGCACGAGCTGTACATGTTTTTGGAGCTCGGATTTTGGGATGACGCCCTTGTATGACGCGAGCGGATGCGTTGGAGCAACGACGGTGACCATAGGCACATCGAGGAGCGGCTCGCTGCGCATGTTTTCCGGCACGAGCGGCAATGTGCCGATCACGCCGATTTGGCAAGTTCCCTTCAGCACCGGTTCGATGACGGCGCCCAGCACTTCGACATAAAGCCGGAGCGGCGTATGGGGGAATATGTCGCGGAAGGAGCCGACCGCCTCGGTGAGCACACACATCGGATACATCACATCGATGGAGAGGGAGAGCTCCGGCTCCAGCCCTTCGCGCAAAGTCTTGGCGCGCGCCTTCAACTCGTCCATGCCGTCGGCGATCAGCTTTGCATCGCTCAGCAGCGCTTGCCCCTGTTCGGTGAGACGAGGATAGCGGCCGTCGCGATCGAACAGCTTCACACCCAGCTGCGATTCCAGATTCGCCAGCGTTTGGCTGACTACGGACTGCGCCCGGTGCAGCTTGCGCCCGGCGGCGGAAAAGCTGCCTTCCTCTGCGGCCGCGATGAAGGTTCGGAGTTGGTCCAGCGACATCCCGTCCAGGGCCATGTATCGTTCCTAACGATGGATTGCATCGAAACATATAGGCTTCTTCGAGGGGGGTTCAATTCCTAATTAGAGCCGGAGACCAACCGAGGGAGACTAAAGTGAAACCGCGAATTGGCATCGTGATCGGTTCGACCCGCCCCAGCCGCTTCGGCGAGAAGCCGGCTGCCTGGATTTACGACATCGCCAAGAAACGTACCGACCTCGATTTCGAGCTCATCGATCTGCGCGACTACAAACTGCCGTTGTTCGATGAGCCGATCTCGCCCGCATGGGGGCCGCTCAAGAATGAAGAGGCGCTGCGCTGGCAGGCAAAACTGGCGAGCCTGGACGGCTTCATCCTGGTCACGCCGGAATACAATCACGGTATGAGTGCGGTGCTGAAGAACGCCTTGGACTATGCCTACAAGGAATTCGTCCGCAAACCCGTGGCCTTCGTGGGCTATGGCGGCGTCGGCGGTGCGCGCGCCGTCGAGCAGCTGCGGCTTGTCACGGCCGAGCTGCAGATGGTGTCCTTAAGACATGCCGTCCATATCGGCGGAATGGATTTCCTCGGGCTCTTTCAGCAGGGCAAATCATTCGACGACTTTCCGCATCTCGCCAAATCCGCAGGTCCCATGTTGGACGAGATCTCGTGGTGGGCGAGCGTCCTCAAACCCGCGCGGGAGCTTCAGGAGAAAGCCGCATGAGCGCGCTCGCTGAACGCAGCAGGATTGCCAAGCCCCTTCCGCTCATTACGAACCGTCGCGTGGTGCATCGCACCCGCGGCTCCCGCCATGGGCCGATCACGCGGCTGGTCAGTCCGTCCGATATCGGCAGGCTGATAAAACCATTCGTGTTTCTGGATCATTTCGACCTGCAGCCAAAGGGGTCCGAATGGTTCGGCATCCATCCGCACTCCGGGATCGCCACGTTCACACTGCTGCTCAATGGCAGCGTCGCGTATGAAGACACCACCGGCAAGAGCGGTGTGCTGCCCGCGGGCGGCCTCGAATGGATGCGTGCCGGTGAGGGCGTGTGGCACGACGGCCGCCCGGCGGATTCGTCGCGCATGCACGGATTGCAGCTATGGGTGGCGCTGCCGCCCGAACTGGAGAACGCACCGCCTGAGAGTCAGTACGTCCCGCCGGGCGACGTGCCGCGGGACGGCCCGGTCAGCGTGGCGCTCGGCCGCTATGGCGCGTTGCGTAGTCCCGTTCATGCGCCTCCGTCGATCAACTACCTGCATGTGAAACTGCAAGACGGCGAGCGCTGGCGCTATCAGCCGCCTGCCGGCCACAATGTTGCGTGGGCATTTGCTTACGAAGGACAGATCGACGGGCCTGAACCGATGGCGGCGGGCGAACTCGTCGTGTTCGAAGAGTCGAACGAAGCACTCGAATTCCTCTCCCGCGGCGAGACGGGATTCGTGCTCGGTTCCGCCGTCAAACATCCGCATGATCTGGTGCTCGGCTACTACTCTGTCCACACGAGTGCGCGGGCATTGGAGCAAGGCGAGGCCGAGATCCAGCGCATCGGGATGCGCCTGCGCGCCGAGGGCAGACTGAAATAGGGTCAGCTCGCCTTGCGGGCTCCCTCCCGGACGGGCAACCGCCAGCCGGGCCGGACGAAGTGACAGGTGTAGCCGTTCGGAATGCGCTCCAGATAATCCTGGTGTTCTGGCTCGGCCTCCCAGAACGGACCCGCCGGCTTGACTTCGGTCACCACCTTGCCGGGCCATAGGCCTGACGCTTCCACATCCGCGATGGTGTCCTGGGCAACGCGCTTCTGTTCGTCGCTCGTGGTGAAGATGGCCGAGCGATAGCTCGTTCCCCTGTCGTTGCCCTGCCGGTTCAGGGTCGTGGGATCGTGAATCTGGAAAAAGAATTCCAGGAGTCTGCGATAGCTCATCTTTGAGGGATCAAAGACGATCTCGATCGCCTCGGCATGAGAGCCATGATTGCGATAGGTCGCATTGGGCACATCGCCGCCCGAATAGCCGACCCGCGTCGAGACGACGCCCGGCTGGCGGCGGATCAGATCCTGCATTCCCCAGAAGCACCCGCCCGCGAGAACGGCACGTTCCTCAGCCATCATATGTCCTCCACCTGATCCAGATAGTCGCCATAGCCCTCGGCCGCCATATCGTCCCGATGGACAAACCGCAGCGAGGCCGAGTTGATACAATAGCGCAGTCCGCCGCGGTCCGCCGGGCCGTCATCAAACACGTGCCCGAGATGACTGTCGCCATGCGCCGATCGCACCTCGGTGCGGATCATGCCATGCGTACGGTCCCGCAACTCTTTGACGTTGGTGGGCCCGATCGGCTTTGTGAAGCTCGGCCAGCCGCAGCCCGACTCATATTTGTGGGACGAAGCGAACAATGGCTCGCCCGACACGACATCGACGTAAATCCCCGGTTGCTTGTTGTTCAGATATTTGCCGGTTCCCGGGCGTTCGGTGCCGCTCTCTTGGGTGACGCGATATTGCTCCGGCGAGAGCGCCGATACGGCCTCGGGAGTCTTGCGATAATCGGCCATGTTTTTGATCCCTCGTCGCTTACTTGGGTATCGGACCCTCATTTGTCGAGAGAGGCCCTTATCCCAGTTTTTGGATCAGCGCCTGTGCTGCCGCGGGATTGCGGATTTTGGCCCCGGAGATGAAATAGGCGAAGACGTCTCCGCGTTTGGCCCAGGCCCGAAGCTGCCGCGCATAAGCCCCCAGCTCTGCCTCGCTGATGCCGGTCTCCAGATCTTCGCGGCTCGCCATCAGCCTGGCATAGGTGAAATCCGCGCTTCCCTGGTCGATCTCGGGGAAGTCCTCGTCTTTGGCATAGACGATGGCGACACCATGCTCGCGCGCCAAATCGTAGAACGCTTGGCACGCAAAAGTCGGGCTGCGTACCTCGATGGCGTGGCGCAAGGCGATGCCGTTTTTTTCCTTGGGAAGCAGCGCGAGGAAGGCGCCGAAATCGGCCGGATCGAATTTCTTGGTGCCCATGAACTGCCAATTGATCGGGCCGAGCTTCTCGCCAAGCTCGGTCAGGCCCTGTCCGATGAAGCGCTCGATGGATTCGCCCGCTCCGGCGAGAATCCGTCTATTGGTGCAAAAGCGCGAAGCCTTTACCGCAAAGACGAAGCCGTCCGGGGTTTCGTCGCGCCATTTGCGCCAGCTGTCCGGCTTGAAGGTCGAGTAATAGGTCCCATTGATCTCGATGGAGGTCAAAGCGCGGGAGGCAAATTCCAGTTCGCGTTTCTGGGGCAGGCCATCGGGATAGAAAACGCCGCGCCATGGCTCGAAACTCCAGCCGCCAACGCCGATCCTGATCGCTCCGGTCATGACCCTTCCTTCTTATGCCGCCAAGGGAAAGCCAAGATGGACCACAAGTACAGGGTTGGGGTGAAGAAGCGGGGGGCCTTCCGAAGCATCAGGAACGACGCTAGGCTCGCTCCATGGGGGAACGAGCCATGCTGAGACCCATCCTCATTGCCGCTTTCATGCTGCTCGCAAGCGCGGGCGCCAACGCCGCGCCGGCGGACGATGCCTTCGCGGCCTATCAGAAAGGCGACTATCCCACTGCGCTCAAGCTGTTGAAGCCATTGGCGGACCAGGGAAACGTCACGGCGCAATACAATGTTGGGGTGATGTACAACGAGGCCCTCGGCGTCAAAGCGGATTACACGGAAGCCTCGAAATGGTTTCTGAAGGCGGCCGCCAAGGGCAATGTCTATGCCCAGGTGGATCTGGCCCTCCTCTATGAATATGGCCAAGGCGTGAAGAAGGATTACAACGAGGCGTTGCGCTTATTCCATCTCGCCGCCGACAAGAAGAATCCCAGCGCCGAGGTCAATCTCGGCTCGATGTATGAGCGCGGAATCGGCGTGACCCAGGACTACAAGGAGGCCGCGCGCTGGTATCGGTTCTCCTCCGACCACGGCAATGGCAATGCGCAATACTCACTGGGGCTGATGTACGCCAATGGCCGCGGCGTGCCGCAGGACCCCAAGCAGGCCGCCCTTTGGTACCGCAAGGGCGGCGAGCAGGGGAACGCCAGCGCCCAGCTCAATCTGGGCGCGATGTATTATGACGGTCAGGGCGTTCCAAAGGACCCCAAGGAAGCGCTCAAATGGTTTCGCATGGCGGCGCAACAGGGCAATGGCCGCGCCCAGTTCAATTTGGCGACGCTCTATACGAATGGGGAGGGCGCACCCCAGAACCTCGCCCGGGCGCTGGTCTGGTTCAACGCCGCGGCGGTGACGCTCACCGGCGACCAATCCAAGATCGCCGACGAAAACAGCAAAGCCGTGGCCGCCAAAATGAACCGCGACCAGATCCTTGCCGCCAAGGCCATGGCCGAGAAATGCAAGCTCGGTGAATTCAAAGACTGCGAGTAACGGCCAATTCCGCCCGCTTGGTACGGCTGCCTACGCCGGAATGCCCCCTCATTTCGCGGTCACGCTCTTTTGATTGACCGCTATAGGGGCTAAATTCGCTCTCAGTGTGGCGAATCCGAAATTCGCTATACCTCGGAGCAGCTCTGCGCGAATTTCGGATTCAAAGCCACACAGGCGATCTATGGTTCTAGTGTGGTTCTCGAATTTGAGGTTCCTAACCGTGGATGTCGTGCTGATTCTAGGAACCTCAAATTCACCACACTAGGAGGCAAAGAAACTCCAGGGGAACAATATGCTAGGCGTCGTTCTTACCGAACTTGTTGAGCATGGGACGCTCACCTTTATCTGGCCCGACGGGAAGCAATATGTCTTCGGCGCGGGCGGCCCCCGCGCGACCGCCAGGCTTCATGGCCGCTGGACGCCCTTGACCGTCGGGCTAAAGCCCGAGCTCGCCTTCGGCGAAGCCTATATGGACGGACGCCTGACCGTAGAAGAAGGCACCATCGCCGACGTCCTCGAAATCCTGATCTCGAACATGGGAACGCGCGAGCTGCCGGCGAATATGCGGGCATGGCGGTTGCTTCGCCATCTGTACCGGTCGATCTCGCAGTTCAATCCCGCGACGCGGGCGCGGAAAAATGTCGCGCATCATTACGACCTGTCCGCGGCGCTCTACGATCTGTTCCTCGACGCCGACCGGCAATATTCCTGTGCCTATTTCAATGAGCCCAGGATGACTCTGGAGGCTGCCCAGGCGGCCAAGAAGCGTCACATCGCCGCGAAGCTGAAATTGGACACCCCCGGCCTCAGCGTGCTCGACATCGGCTCGGGTTGGGGAGGCCTTGGTCTTGAACTCGCGCGCGAAGCACGCGCGAACGTTCTGGGCGTAACGCTTTCGAGCGAGCAATTGGCGCTCGCCAGTCAACGCGCTGTCTCCGCCGGCCTCTCCGAGCGCTGCCGCTTCGAGCTAAAGGATTACCGCGACCTCGACGGGCCGTTCGACCGCATCGTCTCTGTCGGCATGTTCGAACATGTCGGCGTGCGCTATTACGATACATTCTTTCGCAAGCTGCATCAGCTTCTGGCTCCCGGTGGCGTGGCGCTGCTGCACACGATCGGGCGAACCGACGGCCCAGGCGCGACCAACCCCTGGATCGCGAAATATATTTTCCCCGGTGGCTACGTGCCGGCTTTGAGCGAGGTGATGGCCGTGATCGAACGCTCGGGTCTTTTTGTCACCGACGTGGAGATCCTGCGGCTTCATTATGCCGAGACCTTGAAAGAATGGCGCACGCGATTTCTCAAGAATTGGGCAAAGGCGGCCGCGCTTTACGACGAACGCTTCTGCCGCATGTGGGAATTCTATCTCGCCGCGGCGGAAATGACCTTCCGTTACGATCGGCAGGCAGTGTTTCAAATCCAGCTGTCTAAGCGGATCGAGACGCTTCCCATGACCCGCGATTATATGCTCGACACCGAGCGCGAGATGGGATTTGCCTCCGCGGAACAAAGTCCGCGCGAGCACGCGGCGGCTTAGAGCTTTGACGGAGCCCTGCGCATGTTGCAGCGCGCAATGAGAGCGCGTGCTGATCTGCGATCATCTTACCTGTGAACACCTCGAACCGACCCTTGTGCCGGAACTACAATTGATCGACACAGTGATTCGCATCACGCATCGTCACAGGCCGTTGGGAAGTCATGGATCAAGACGTTGTCCGTCAGCTTCCTTATGATGTCGACATCGAGCAGGCGCTCCTCGGCGCCATACTGATCGACAATTATGCGCTTGAGCGCGTCTCCACCGTGCTCAAGCCCGAGCATTTTTACGATCCGTTGCATCAGCGTCTGTTCGACGCGATCGAACGCATGTGGGCGAAGGGCCACGCCGTCACGCCGCTCACCTTGAAGGCCTTGATGGAGCAGGATGCCGGTCTCGCCGAAGTCGGTGGTCAGGCCTATCTCGTAAGCCTCGCGCGCGCCGCGCCCGCCATTCCCAACGTCAAGGATTACGCGCGCATCCTGGCCGATCTTGCCATGCGGCGGGAGTTGATCCGCATCGGCGAGGACATCGTCAACACCGCCTTTGAAGCGCCCATCGATTTTGCGCCCGCAAGCCAGATCGAGGACGCCGAAAAAGCGCTGTACCGCGTGGCGGAAAAGAGCCGCTTCGGCGAAGGTCCCGTCGGTTTCGATGTGGCCTTGTCGCAAGCGGTGCAGCAGGCCGAACAGGCGCTGGCGAGGGGCGGCCATATTTCCGGCGTTCCCTCGGGCTTCACCGATTTGGATTCCTTGTTGGGCGGCCTTCACGCGTCGGACCTGATCATCGTCGCCGGCCGCCCCGGCATGGGCAAGACCTCGCTTGCAACCAACATGGCGTTCCATGCCTCGCGTATGTGGGCAAAGGATAGGGCGGACCAAGCCGAGACCAAGCGCGGCGCGCCGGTGCTGCTGTTCTCGCTCGAAATGGCGGCATCGCAATTGTCCGCCCGCATTTTATCCGAGCAGACCGAGATCGATATGCGCAAACTTCGCACCGGCCGGTTCAGCGATTCCGAATGGGACCGCTTTGTGCACACTGCGCAAGTGCTGGGCGATCTGCCGCTCTACATTGATGACACCGGCGGCATTTCCATCGCACAGATCGCGGCGCGTGCCCGGCGTCTGAAGCGCGAGAAGCAGATCGGGCTCATCGTCGTCGACTATCTGCAATTGGTGGAGCCTTCCACGCGGCGTTTCGAGAACCGCGTTCAGGAAATCTCCGATGTGACCAAAGGGCTGAAGGCGCTCGCCAAGGAACTGTCCGTGCCCGTGATGGCGCTCTCGCAGCTCTCGCGCGGCGTGGACAATCGCGACGACAAGCGGCCCATCCTCTCGGACTTGCGCGAATCGGGCTCCATCGAACAGGACGCCGACGTGGTGATGTTCGTCTACCGCGAAGAATACTACTTAAAGTCGCGCGAGCCCGAGCCGGGCACCGCCGAATACGACCAATGGGTCCAGAAACTTGAGCGCTGCCACAACCGCGCCGAGATTCTGGTCGAGAAGCACCGGCACGGCCCCACCAACAAGGTGGAGCTCTTCTTCGACGAGCGCTTCACGCGCTTCTCCAACCTGGCAAGTCCCGACGCCCGTTCCTAATCCAAAATGTCATCCCCGGCGCGGCGTGGCGCTAGCCACGGCGCGGGAAGAGGAACCATTCATTGAAATGGATTCCCTTTCCCTCGCGACACTTACGCATCGCTCGGCCGGGAATGACATATCGGGGTTACGGCACCAGGACCGCTAACAAGATCGGCGTCGTCACCACCGACAGCACGGTCGAAACGATGACCAGGCTTGCTACGTCTTCCGGATCGTTGTCGTACATTTGCGCGAAGAGGTAATTGTACACCGCCACCGGCATGGCGCATTGCAAGACGAAGGCAACGCGCTCGGGCCCCACGAAGCCGAACGCGCCCGCGAGCACGAATCCCGCTACCGTCCCCATCGAGATGCGCAACACCGAGAGCCCGGCGGCGCGCGGAAATCCCGTCACCTGGATCTTCGCCAGCGAGGTTCCGAGCATCAGCAGCATCAGGGGGATGGTCAGGCCCGAAAGCAGCGACAGCGTGTTGGTGAGCCAAAGCGGCAGCGTCACGCCGAAATAGGCGCACATCACGCCCAGAGCGACGGCGGGAATGATGGGGCTGCGCAAGGCGCGGCCCCAATTTCCCCTTCCTGCCGCAATCACCTGTCCGGCCGTCATATTGACGATCGAGGTCACGGCAAAAATGATGATGGCGTCGTTTAAACCCTCCTGGCCGGCCGCATAGAGCGCCAGCGGAAGGCCGAGATTGCCCGCATTGGGAAAGGCGAGGGAAGGAAGATAGGTGCGCAGCTTGAGACCGCTGGCCTTGAGGGCGATGGCCCCGACCGCGAGATAAAATGCGATTGCGATGCCAGTCGCCGCCGCAAGCGACAACAAAGTTCCGGAATTGAACGGCGTCGTCGCTAGGTTGGAAAAGACCAGGGCCGGCGTGCCGACCGTAGCCACCAGGAACGCGGTCGTGCCCCCATCCATGGCGCGGCCCGACTTCGCCAAAGCAAAGCCCAACAGCGCCATGATGAAAACCGGTAGGATGGCCGGAAGAATCACGGACATGGCGCAAGGTTGGGGCGGACCCGGCAAGCCGCACAAGAGGCCGGCGCCATTTGACGAGGCGAGGCGGCTTGTCGTTTTCTGAGGTGATGAAGAAGGCGGAAACAGGATCGCGCGAAGGCGCGCAGGCCCAATTGACGGTGCGCCTGGGAGCGCTCGCCGCCAATTATCGCGAGGTGCTGCGCCGCGCAGGCCCCGCCGCGGTCGCGCCCGTGGTCAAAGCCAATGCCTATGGCATGGGCTTGGCGCCGGTGGCCCATGCGCTCGCCGCCGCGGGCGCCGATTCCTTATTTGTCGCGCGCCTGGAAGAGGGCATTGCGGCACGCGAGCTGCTTCCCCAGACGCGTGTGTTTGTCTTGGACGGCCTTGCGCGGGACACCGCGCCTGCGCTCTTCGCTCATCGGCTGATTCCGGTGCTGAATTCGCTGGAGGAACTGGCCGAATGGTCGGCCCTGGCGCTTGGCGAGCATCGCGATCTCGACGCGGCGCTTCATGTCGACACCGGCATGAATCGCTCTGGCTTCTCCCACAGCGACCTCTCGCAATTGGTCGCAAATCTGCGCAAAGCGCTGGCGGGCATCAATCTTGTGCTGATCATGAGTCATCTCGCGAGGGCCGACGAGCCGGACCGCGATATGAACTGGGTTCAGCTGGCGCGTTTCCGCGCCGCCTTGGCCCTGTTGCCGCCGGCGCCGGCAAGCCTCGCCGCCTCGGCCGGCATTGAGCTGGGGCGCGATTACCGCTTCGATCTGGTGCGGCCGGGGATTGCGGTTTATGGCGGCAATCCGATGCCGCCCCGTCCGAACCCCTACCGCACGGTGGCCGTGCTTTCCGGCCGTGTGCTTCAGGTGCGTCACATCGATGTGGGAGAAACGGTGGGTTATGCCGCCGGCTTTACCGCCGCGCGGCGCTCGGTGCTGGTCACCGTGGCCGCGGGCTACGCGGACGGGCTGATCCGCGCCATGGCGGGCAAGGGGCGCGCCGCCATCGCCGGCGTCTATGTTCCCTTCGCCGGCCGCATCTCGATGGACCTTCTCGCGCTCGACGCCACGAACGTGCCCGAAACTGCGCTGGTGCGCGGCGCGGAGGTCGAATTCCTGGGCGACACCGTCACGCTGGAAGAGGTGGCGGAAGCCGCGGGCACCATCACCCATGAGATTCTCGCTTCCTTGGGCCCGCGCGCGCACCGCGTCTATGTGGATGGGTGAAATGAACATTCTGAAACTGGTCCGGCTCAAAACACTCTACCTCCCCCAACGTGGGGAGGTCGGCGATGCGCGCGCTGTTCGCGCGCGAGCCGGGTGGGGGGATTTGTTTCGACGCCCGCCCCCCACCCGATCCGCCTTCGCATGCGCGTCGGCGGCTCGACCACCCCACGCGG
>JAXDMY010000102.1:0-8870 GCA_034665805.1 Alphaproteobacteria bacterium | reverse complement strand
CAGGATACGCATCATCGTGATCGCAAAATGCTCTAGTGCTTCAGCAACCACTCGCGGGCTTGACGCTGTGCTTCGGCGATCTGCACGGTGCTCATTTCGCGTGAAAGCTGTGCCCTCCAGGCCCGCGCTTCGTCGACGCCCTTCATCGCTGCAAGATTGAACCATTTGTGAGCAGCAACGTAATCGACGCCGACACCCTGCCCTGTCGAGTATGCCAGTCCTAAACTATAGAGCGCACCCGGGCGCCCACTACGCGCTTCCGATTCGTAATTCGTGAGCGCATCGCAATCGAGGTAGGCCATGCGCGTGTCTCCCCTGACTTTTGCCGGCTCGCCGGCTCAACTATGGCCGGATGACCGGCCCCCCCACCGGATGAGCGCGTTCATTCAACGCCACCCGCGTGACGGAGCGATGATGGAAAGTTTTCTCCTAAAGGGGCGTTAACGTTGCCGAGGGGTTTTCTTAACGCGCGTTAGGATTTGTGCGTGCGCGTTGTCCGAAAAGAATCGTCATCGCAGCGGGGTCTTTGCCGATCTGATAGTTGGGATCGCGCAGATAGGCGCCCACTTGTGCGCCGCGCATCACGGCGGGACGGGTAGCCACACGTTCGAACCAGGCTTTGAAATTGGGAAAATCGTCGATGTTCTGGCCCTGCCGCTTCCAATTGCGCGACCATCCCCAAGAGGCCATGTCTGCGATCGAATAATCGCCGGCAAGATAATCGCGGCCCACGAGCTGCTTATCCATTACGCCGTAAAGCCGGTTGACCTCGTCGGTATAGCGTCCGATCGCATAGGGAATCTGTTCCGGCGCGTCGCCGCGGAAATGGTGGGCCTGTCCGGCCATTGGTCCGAGCCCGCCGACCTGCCAGAACAACCACTGGTCGACCTCGACCCGGCGGCGTTCGTCCTTGGGATAGAACTTGCCGGTCTTGCGCCCGAGATATTGCAGGATGGCGCCGGATTCGAAAATCGCGATCGGCTTGCCGCCTGGACCATCCGGATCGAGGATCGCGGGAATCCGGTTGTTCGGCGAGATGGCCAGAAAATGCGGCGCGAACTGCTCGCCGCGATTGATGTTGATCGGCTTGAGCTCATAGGGAAGACCGCATTCCTCGAGCATGACGCTGATCTTCAGACCGTTCGAAGTCGGCCAGAAATAGAGTTCGATCGGCCCCAGGCCCTTCGAGGAGCGGTTCTTGCGCGCCGCGACAGACCTTTTTGCCACGCGCTTTTCGGCAATTTTCCGCGATTTTTTAGGGGAAGATGATTTTGAGGGCGCAGGGCGCCTGCGCGGCTTCGAGCGGGCTTTCGGCATGAAATCCCCGATGGTCCGAGAAACGCGCGTGCTTTAGCGCAAACCGGCTCAGGGCGGCAAATGCTGGGATAACCACGACGGGGGGAGAGGGAATTAAAGGGCGGCGGGCAGGCCGCGGCCCTCCGAAGAGGAACCGCGGCCTATGCCTTACCACCCGAAAGCGCCTACATTGCTGGCGCTGCAGGAGCGGCGGCTTTTTTTGCCGGCCGGCGTTTGGCTTTTTTCGCTTTACGCGCAGGCTTCCGTGTTGCTTTCTTCGCAACTTTCCGCTTAGCGGTTTTCTTCTTCGCTTTGCGGCCAGCCTTCTTCGCTGTCTTGCGCGCCGGCTTCCTCGCTGCGGCCTTACGAACCGTGGTCCGCTTCTTCGCAGCCTTCCTACGTGCAGGCTTTCTTTTTGCAGTCATCGGCATTGAAACAACTCCCTTTAGAGATCGGCCGGTACAACACGCACCGACCAAAAACGTTGAGAAATATGCGGAGGTTGTATTAACGAAGCAATACCAAGGCCTAAGGCCAAAATCCGCTGTCAATCGAAAAAACGAGAAACCCAGTATTTTATTATGTTTCAGAGCATCTTCCGGGTACGGACGAAAAAGTGCCAGTTAGGCTTGACACGGGCCCCAAAGGGCAAAATCGGACATTGCGGGACGAATCACCCCTCATCGGGGAGGTTCAGCCGTCGCCTCAAAATCGCATTTACGACCTGCGGATTCGCTTTTCCCTGGGTGGCTTTCATCACCTGACCGACAAACCAAGCGGCCGCTTTGGGCTTTGCTTTCACCTCTTCGACCTTGTCCGGATTGGCGGCGATGACGGCATCGACCGCGCTCTCGATCGCAGCTGTATCGGAGACCTGGCGCAGGCCGAGCCTCTCTACAATCTCGCGGGGATCGCCACCCTCACGCCAAATGATATCGGTGAGCTCTTTGGCGATCTTTCCCGAGATCACATTCGACGCAACGAGCGAGACCGTCAGGCTTGCTGCTTTGGCGGAGATCGGTCCCGATGAGATCGTCAGGCCCGCTTTGTTAAGACGCCCGAAATATTCATTGTTCAGCCAGTTGGCGGCGGCTTTAGCCTCCGCTCCTTCCCTCACCATCTCTTCGAAATAGTCGGCGGCTTCCTTCTCGCCCACGAGCACCGCGGCGTCGTAGGCGGAGAGCCCGGCCTGCATGAAGCGCAGCTTCTTCTCGTCCGGAAGCTCGGGCAGAGCTTTGGCGAGCTCGTCCACCCAGGTCTGCTCGAACGTCAAAGGCAAGAGATCGGGATCGGGAAAATAACGGTAATCATGCGCCTCTTCCTTGGAGCGCATGGGGCGGGTCTCACCGTTTTTTGAGTCAAACAGACGCGTTTCCTGACGAATGCTGCCGCCCGCCTCCAAGATATCGATCTGCCGCCGTGCCTCGAATTCCACCGCTTGGACGATGAAGCGCATGGAGTTGACGTTCTTGATCTCGCAGCGCGTGCCCAGCGCGGCTCCCGGCCGGCGCACCGACACATTCACGTCGGCGCGCATCGAGCCCGCCTCCATATTCCCGTCGCAGGTGCCCAGATAGCGCAGGATCGCCCGCATCTTGCGCAAAAACGCAGCCGCCTCTTCCGAGGATCGCATATCGGGTCGGCTGACGATCTCCATCAACGCGACGCCCGCCCGGTTCAGATCGATATAGGTCAGGTCGGGATGCTGATCATGCAGGCTCTTGCCCGCATCCTGTTCGAGATGCAGGCGCTCGATGCCGACGCGGACGGACTCGCCACTGGCGAGGTCGATATGGATTTCTCCTTCTCCCACCACCGGCTGCTTGTATTGCGAGATCTGATAGCCGGCCGGCAGATCGGGATAGAAATAGTTCTTCCGATCGAACACCGAATGAAGGTTGACCTTCGCCTTTAGGCCAAGCCCTGTCTTGACGGCCTGCTCGACGCAGTAACGATTGATCACCGGAAGCATGCCGGGCATAGCGGCATCGACAAGGCTCACTTGCGAATTGGGCTCGGCGCCGAATTCGGTGGCCGCGCCCGAAAACAGCTTCGACTTTGAGGAAACCTGCGCATGCACTTCCATGCCGATGACGATCTCCCACGCCCCCGTGGCGCCCTCGATCAGCTTGGTGTTGCGCGCTGGCGCCACGCTCATGCGGACCTCCACCAATCTTGCGGAGCGGCCCTGAAGTCTGCCGCCGTTTCGATGGCGCGGCCGGCACGCAGCACCGTTGCCTCATCAAATGCCTTGCCGATGATTTGAAGCCCGAGGGGCAACCCGTCATGGGAGAGACCGGCCGGGACCGAGATGGCGGGAAGCCCTGCCAGATTGACCGTCACGGTGAACACATCGTTCAAATACATGGACACAGGATCGGCGGTTTTCGCGCCGACCGCAAAGGCCGGGCATGGCGTCGCCGGCGTCAGCAGCACGTCGCAACGCTGGAACACATCGGCAAAGTCGCGCGCGATCAGCGTCCGCACCCTCTGCGCCCGCAAATAATAGGCATCGTAATAACCCGCCGAAAGCACATAGGTGCCGATCATGATGCGCCGTCTCACTTCGCGGCCGAACCCTTCCGCGCGCGTGCGCTCATAGAGCCCGGTCAGATCAGACACGCCCGAAGCGCGATGGCCGTAGCGCACCCCGTCATAGCGGGCGAGATTCGAGGAAGCTTCCGCCGGCGCCACGATGTAATAAGCCGGGAGCGCATATTTGGTGTGCGGCAGGCTGACATCGATGATCTCCGCTCCTTGCGCCCGCAGCCATTCGACGCCGCGCTTCCACAATTCGTCGATTTCGGGCGGGGCGCCATCGATGCGGTATTCTTTCGGGATACCGACCTTCAGGCCCGCCACACCGCGCCCAAGGGAGGCTTCATAGTCGGGAACCGGGACATCCACGCTCGTCGAATCCCGCGGGTCATGGCTCGCCATCGTCTTGAGCATGATAGCCGCGTCGCGCACGGTTCGGGTCATCGGCCCGGCCTGATCGAGCGAAGACGCAAACGCCACGATCCCCCAGCGCGAGCAGCGGCCATAGGTCGGCTTCAGCCCTACGATGCCGGTCACGGCGGCGGGCTGGCGGATCGAGCCGCCAGTGTCCGTGCCGGTCGCGCCGAGCGCAAGATGGGCCGCAACCGCCGTTGCCGAACCACCCGACGAGCCTCCCGGCACCAGATCGTCATTGCGGCCGCGCGCGCGCCACGGATTCGTCACCGGGCCGAAATAGGAGGTCTCGTTCGACGAGCCCATGGCAAATTCGTCGAGATTGGTTTTCCCCACCATCAATGCGCCGGCGTCCCAGAGGTTCTGCGACACCGTCGATTCATAGGTGGGAATGAAATTGTCCAGGATGCGGCTCGCCGCTGTGGTGCGCACACCCTGCGTGCAGAACAAATCCTTGATCGCGAGCGGTATTCCTTCAAGCGGACGCGCCTCGCCGGCAGCGATGCGGGCGTCCGATTGCGCGGCGCGCGACAAAGCGTGATCGGGCGTTTCGGTGATGAAAGCATTCAAGGACCGCGCCCTGGCGACCGCGTCGACATGGGCCTGCGCCAGCTCGCGGGCGGAGATGTCCTTCGTGGCGAGCGCGTCGCGCGCTTCGGCGATGGTGAATCGCGTGGGATCGGAGGCGCGCGCCATCACTCGACCACTTTGGGCACGACGAAGAAATGGTTCTCGGCCAGCGGGGCATTCTTGATGATATCGCCCGCATAGCCGCCGTCGGTCACCATATCCTCCCGCATCTTGAGGCGCTGCTCGACCACGCTGGTCATCGGCGGCACCCCCTCGACATTCACCTCCTCGAGCTGTTGGACCCAGGTGAGGAGCGCGTTCAGCTCCGTTTCCATCGCCGCCACCTGCCCCTCGTCCACGGCGAGGCGTGCGAGTCTGGCAATGCGCCGGACGGTCTCTCTATCGACGGGCATGGGAGCCTCAGGCTAGGTCTAGGCAGCTAAAGTAGCAATGTTGCTAGCAACCGGCTTTCTAACTGGCAAGCGAGGATGGGCATCTTAAATATTCGCGAGCTTCGCGGGCGGCTGCTTCCGGGGCAAAGATTGCTGGGGCTGGACCTGGGTGAGAAGACCATAGGCCTGGCGCTGTCGGACACGACGCTGACGGTGGCAACGCCCTTCAAGACGCTGAAGCGCGCCAAGTTCAAGAGCGACGCCGCGATCCTTGTGGGTCTGATCGCAGAGCATCATATCGGTGGGCTCATCGTCGGGCTGCCGCTCAATATGGACGGCTCGCATGGCCCCTCCGTGCAATCCGCGCAGGCCTTTGCCCGCAATTTCGTGGGGATTTCGGATTGCCCGATCGTGCTCGTGGACGAGCGGCTTTCGACGGCGGCCGTGACCCGGACGTTGATCGAGGCGGACGCCTCGCGCCGCCAGCGGGCCCGCGCCGTGGACAAAATGGCAGCCGCCTATATCCTGCAGGGCGCCCTGGATCAGCTCCGGGGGGCGAGCCTCTGAGTTCAGGCAAGGGCGCCACGAATGCGCGCGGCATAGGCTTCGCGTTCCGCATCGTCGCGGTACGACACCCGCTTCCAGATCATGCCCGATGAGAACAACCCGTCGCCTTTGCGCCGCGGAACGATGTGGAAATGCACATGGGGTACGCTCTGGCTGACGATGTTGTTGAGCGCGATGAAGCTGCCTTCGGCGTCGAATGCCTGCATCACAGCGGTGGAGAGACGCTTGATCCGGGGGCCGAGCGCGGCCATCACCTCATCGGGCACATCGGCGAGCGTTTCATAATGGGCCAACGGCACGAGCAGCACATGACCCAGCATCAGCGGCCGGTAATCCAGGCCAAGCAGATGTCGTCCCGGTAGACGGGGAAACTCTTCTCCTCCCCGGTGACGATCGCGCAGAATTTGCAGGCCCTGGCGACCCGCCTATCGGTGCTGGTTTTTCCGGCGGGCACCGAAAACCTCCCCAAATCCACACGAAATGTACAAGTTTTGCGGGCTTCATACAGGGAACACTTTGCTTCCTCCTCCCACCCCCGTATAAGCCCAGCTTTGATGCAGCAACTCCGCCACGTTACCTCGATCAATGATCTCACCATCGATGAGATCGAGACGATCTTTTCCCTGGCGGACACCTATCTCAAGGAGCTGCGCGATCCGTATTTGCCGCACCGCATAGGAAGAAGCATCGGTGATGCGCAAGGCTCCATTCTGGCGAGCCTGTTTTACGAGCCAAGCACGCGCACGCGTCTGTCTTTCGAAAGCGCCATGCTGAGGCTCGGCGGCAAATCCATCGGCAGCGCCGATCCGGCGACCAGCTCGGCGGCAAAGGGCGAGAGCCTCGCCGATACGGTGCGGGTCGCGTCCAATTACGCAGACGTGCTTGTCATCCGCCATCCCCGCGACGGCGCCGTGAAACTTGCCGCCAGCTATGCCAGCGTGCCGGTGATGAATGGGGGCGATGGCGCCCATGAACATCCGACACAAACCCTGTGCGATCTGTTTACGCTCAGGCAGGAAGGCAAGAATCTCAAACATCTCAATGTCGCGATATCCGGCGACCTGAAAGGCAGCCGGACCATCCACTCCTTCGTCTATGCGCTCGCGCGCTTCGGCGCCAATATCATGCTGATGCCCGCCAAAGGCATGGAACTGCCCGAGCATGTGGATTGGCGCTTGCGAAACGAGCTCAACTGCTACGCCGTCCCGCGTGCGCGTTATGAAAAGGATAATGCCGCCGTCGATGCGCTCTATATGACCGCGGACAAGCCCCATCAGCTATCGCTGATTTCCGACGTCGAGATCAAGGTCCGCAAGAATATCGATGCGATGTATGTCACGCGTTTCCAGAAAGAACGCTGGGCGGACAAGAGCCAAGACTATCCCACCATCGACCAGCATTTCCTGAAGGACAAGAAATTCTCCAAGACCAGTCTGCTGCATCCCCTGCCCCGTGTCGGCGAGCTGGACATCGCGTTGGACAGCGACCGGAGAGCCGCCTATTTCCGCCAGGCCGCCTTCGGGGTGCCGATCCGCATGGCGCTGATCGCGCTCATTCTCGGAATTTCCCGTGAATCTGCGCTGCAACGATATCCCGCCGGATTCAAGCCCGAGAACCATCCGGTCTACGATCAGGCGAACAATGTCGGCATCACCTGCGCCAATCCGAACTGCATCGTCCACGATCCGCTGGACGGGAAATATTCGCGCAACCGCTTCCATCTGGTCGACGCAACCCGGCTAAGATGTTTCTATTGCGAGACCGACATCGCCGATTTCGTGATTGCGAGCAAGAAAACCAAACATTATGAAACCGACCTTTCGCGCCTTCGCACCGTCGGACCGCAGGAGCGTGATGTGGTGTTCTTTTCGAACGCCCAAGAGGCGGAGGCTGCCGGATTTTCCCTTCCCAAGCGCCGGCGCAAAGCGGCAGGCGGCTAGGCCGGTTACATGATCGAAACGCTGGCGCTGGTGCCCTGGGAGACCGCGCGTCCCTATATTATGGCGACGCTGCTCCTCTCCTATCTGTTGGGCTCGATTCCATTCGGGCTGATCTTCGGCTGGCTCGCAGGCGCGGGCGATATCCGCAAAATCGGCTCGGGCAATATCGGCGCGACCAATGTGTTGCGCACGGGCAAACGCTGGGCCGCTCTTGCGACGCTCCTTGCCGACGCGGGCAAGGGCTATATCGCGGTCAGGGTCGCCGGGGATTACTTTGGCATCCAATTGTTTCCAGTGCTGGCGGGTTTGGGCGTCGTCCTCGGCCACATGTTTCCGGTGTGGCTCCGCTTCAAGGGGGGCAAGGGCGTCGCCACGTTCATCGGCGTGCTCTTCGCCTTCAGGCCGCCCGTTGCGGCGGTCCTGACCTGTTTGACCTGGCTGACGATGGCTTGGGCAACGCGCTACTCTTCGGTTGCCGCGCTCGCAGCGGCGATTCTGGCACCGCTCTATTTTCTTATGCTCGGCACCACGTTGTTTGCGCTCCTTGCCACCGTGCTGGCCATTCTCATCATCTTCGCGCATCGCGCCAATATCGCTCGCCTGCTCCGCGGCGAAGAGCCCAGGATCGGGCGAGCGTGACAGCGCGCCGTATTTTGCGCGACGACGAACGGCGCGCCTGGCTCCGTCTGGCGCGAACCGAAACCATCGGACCGACAACCTTTGCAGCGCTCATCGCGCGCTTTCCCGATGTGCGCGAAGCGTTGGACGCGGCGCCGCGCCTCGCACGCCATGGCGGCGCCAAAGAGCTGCGCATGCCGAGCGAAGCCGACGCGAGAGGTGAAATCGAGGCACTTGCGCGGCTTGGCGGACGGCTTCTGGCTTCGATCGAGCCCGATTTCCCGAGCCCGCTTGCGGCGCTCGATCCACCACCGCCCATGATCGCGGTGCTCGGCGATCCGGCACTATTCAAACGCGAAATGGTCGCCGTGGTGGGCGCACGCAACGCTTCCGCCCTCGGCATCAAATTTGCGACGCGGCTTGCGGCGGATCTCGGGGCGGCCGGGCTGGTGGTTGCTTCGGGCCTGGCGCGCGGGATCGATCACGCGGCTCACAATGGCGCCCTTAATACCGGCACGGTGGCGGTCATCGCCGG
>JAXDMY010000101.1:0-2595 GCA_034665805.1 Alphaproteobacteria bacterium | reverse complement strand
CTCTCGGCCATGCTTCGTGATGACGACCGGTTCTCGCATCGCTCTTTCGTGCCATTCCCCGAAATTCTTGGCCACCTCGGTAGCTGCAGCCTGGGACATCCAAATCTCCGTTTTCCGTAATTTACGGATTATATCATCGAAGTCAAGGTAGCCGTCCGGCACCTGTGCCCTCCTTCGCGCCTCCCCAACGGACAACCAGAGATAACAAGGCGCGATCCGCCGGCTGGATCAGACGCCGTGATCGGAAGCGAAGTTAACAGCTCAACCTGGACGCGCTCGGGCGCCTGCCCGTCCGAAATCCGTTACACTCTTATGGGTCCCAAAACCCCGTCCGATACACTTTTATGAGTCCTACGTAACAATCTTATATGTCCCACGCGCACCGAGATCATTGAAGTGTTTTGGTTAATACGACACTCTTATGAGTCCCGGCACAGAGTTTTGTGGCGCGACGAGCGTTTCGCCACGGTCCCGCCATGCGACGCCCGCAACAATCCCAAGAGCACGGCGAAGTGGATATCCCGTTTCGGGATGCAGACAGCATCCAATCAGTGCGCTGCCTTTCTCGACAAGCGCCGGCCGCAATGGCCCGGCGCATAATCCCAACAACAACAGAATCGCGGGAGCAACAATGGGCCCTCTGAGCGGATTAAAGGTTGTCGATCTGACCCACGTCATGGCAGGCCCGACCTGCACGCTGATGCTGGCGGACATGGGCGCCGAGGTCATCAAGATCGAGAAGATCCCGGCCGGCGACGACACCCGCTACATGGTCCCTCCCAAGATCGGCGACGAGGCGGCGTCGTTCCTGATGATGAACCGCAACAAGAAGGGCATCGCCCTGGACCTGAAGACGCCGGGCGGGGCAAAGGTGTTACGGCGCCTGATCGGATCGGCAGATGTGCTGGTGGAAAATTTCGGCCCTGGCGTCATGGACCGGCTCGGTTTCGGTTACGCCGAAACAGCCAAGGACAACCCCGCCCTGATTTACTGCTCGCTGTCCGGCTTTGGACGCACCGGCCCTTACAAGCATCGCCGCGGCTTCGATCTGGTGGCGCAGGCCATGAGCGGGATCATGAGCTTCACCGGCGAAAAGCCCAACGGGCCGCCGGTCAAATGCGGTGCACCGCTGTCGGACATCACCGCCGGAATTCTCGCGGCCATGGGCATTCTCGCAGCCTATACCCACCGCCTGAAAACCGGCCGGGGTCAATGGGTGGAAACCTCCTTGTTCGAGGCAGCCCTTGTCCAGACCTATTGGCAGGCGGCAATCGCACTCGCAACCGGCGTGGCGCCGAAAGCGATGGGCTCGGCCCACCCGCTCAATGCTCCCTATCAGGCGTTCGAAGCTTCCGACGGATGGATCGTGGTCGGCGGCGCCAATCAGAAGCACTGGATGCGCACACTGGAGGTGTTGGGCGCTCTCGAACTGGCGCGCGATCCGCGCTTTGCGACGGGCGCCGACCGAATGGCACACCTGAAGCAACTGGAAGCCTTGCTCTCGGCGCGCTTTCGCACCCAGCCTGCCGCAGTTTGGCTGAGCGCGCTTGAAGAAGCAGGAGTTCCCTGCGGGCCGGTCAACGACATGCTGCAGGCACTCGCCGATCCACAGACCATTGCGCGCGAAATGGTGATCGAGGTCGAGCATTCAGCGCTCGGCAACGTCAAGACCCTCGGACTGCCCATCAAATTTTCGGAAACGCCCGGCAAGGTGCGAAGCGGCGCCCCGCTCTATGGCGAGCACACCGCCGCGATCTTGCGTGCATACGGCTTTGACGCCGACGAAATTGCCGTCCTCGAGAAGGAAGGGGCTGTAGCCGGTGCGAGCGTTGCGCAGCAAGAGGTTGGCTGAAGCAAAACGGACCGCAAAAGCGAAGACGACGAAAGATAAAATCAGTGGGAGGACACCATGTCGGTAAAGCCGAAATTCGCTGCGATGGCCCTCAGTCTCGCAACCTGCATGTCGGGAGCGGCAAATGCCGCCTGGCAGCCCGTCAAGCCGATCGAATTCATCGCGACGGCCGGCCCCGGAGGCGGCACGGATAATTTCGCGCGCGCCGTCCAGGCCATCATCGTAAAACACAAATTGATCGAGCAGCCCATCGTCGTGACCAACAAGGGCGGCGGCAGCGGCGCTGAAGGCTATACCTATACCAGGGCGATGGCTGGCGATCCCTACAAGCTGGTGTTCGGGACGTCGAACGCCTGGACCCAACCGATGGTGTCAAAGGTCGCGTACAACTATACCGACCTGACACCCATTGCCGCCATGGTGCAGGACGAGTTCCTGCTTTGGGTAAAGCAGGATGCGCCCTACCAGAATGTGCTGGATTACCTCAAGGCCGTTGCGGCGAAGCCGCCGGGCGATTTCAGGATGGGTGGCGCCCAATCCAAGGACACCGATGAAACCCTCACCCGCATGATCGACAAGGCCGCAAAAGTGAAGTTCACCTACATTCCGTTCAAGAGCGGCGCCGAGGCTGCGGTGCAGCTGGCCGGCGGCCATATCGATTCCCATGTCAACAATCCCAGCGAAAGCATCGGGCAATGGAAGGGCAGCACCCAACGGCCGCTTTGCGCCTTCAGCCCGCAGCG
>JAXDMY010000100.1:0-17335 GCA_034665805.1 Alphaproteobacteria bacterium | reverse complement strand
ACAATGGCGAAACCCGGAAAGTTCAGAAAATACAGAAACGGCGAAGGATTGAGGCGGCGCAAAGCGCGGTAAAGCGCGAAGGGCGGCAACGAAAAATCGCGGCGGAAGCGCTGGCTCGGCACCACCTGGAAAATATCGCCGGCGCGAATGTAATCCTTGGCCTTCTCGACCATGGAAAGATAGTCCACGTGGCTCGTGTTCGATTCCACAGGTCCCATGGCAGCGTCGGCGTATGAGGTGACGTTTGTCGCGGCCGGGCGTTCGAGATCGCCGACGATCTCCTGTAGCCGCTCGGTGGCCCGTTCATGGGCTATGCGCGCAGAGACCTTCGGGTCCGGCCACACGCCCGTCACGATGATGATCTCATCGCGGATGTTGTCGAAAATCGCGGTGATCGTCGGGCGCAGCATGATCGCATCGGGAAGCCCGAGCACATCGGGGGGCGGCGAGGGAAGCCGTTCCATGTGCCGCACAATGTCGTAGCCGAGATAGCCAAACAGCCCAATCGCCATCGGCGGCAATTCCGGCGGAAGCTCCATCTGCGCTTCTCTCACCAGGCGTTTCAAGGACAGGAGCGGCGCATCGGCCTCGGGGAAGAAACGCTCGGCATCGGCGTTCACATTGCGGTTGATCTCCGCCCGGCCAGCGCGGCAGCGCCAGATGAGATCGGGCTTCAATCCGATGACGGAGTAGCGGCCGCGCGTCTCGCCGCCTTGGACGCTTTCGAGAAGGAATGCATTGTCGCGCCCGTCTGCAAGCTTCAGGAACGCGGACACCGGCGTCTCGAGATCGGCAATCAGCCGGACGTACAGGGCCTGGGGCTTGCCGGCTTCGTAAGCGGATGCAAAAGCGGGAAAGCCGGGCGCGATATCCATTGGTGCATGAACTTACTGTTGCGCGTCGCCGAGGATGCGCTGCACCGTTGCCTGGTGGACACTGACGCCGGCTTGCTTGCGCGCGGCGGCGGCCAGCGAATCGATCTCGGTCTCGGCCAATTGCTGCGCGGCGGTCTTGCGGAAATTCGCATATTCCGCGCTGCTGACATCAGGTTCGGGATGATCCGCCTTGACCACGCGCGCGATCACATAGCCATTGCCCTTGCCTGCCGGACCGGTGACCACCGTGCCAGGAGGCGCGCCGAAGAGCTGGTTGACGAGGGCCGTCGAAAACACGTCGTTCATATCGCCGCGCTTCAAGGGCATGGCAGTGACGGGCGCATGGCCGGCCGTTTTTCCTGCCTCAACGAGATTGCCGGATTTCATGCCTTGCGCCGACAAAGCCTGCACTTTGGCCAGCAACAATTTGCTGCGCGCTTCGGCGATGAAGCCTTCGCGAACCTCTTCGCGCACCGAATCGATGGGCTTCACGGCCGGCGCTGTCACGCCTGTCATCTTGACCGCGAAATATTGGCCATCCTCGCTCTGAAACAGATCGCTCTCCTCGCCGGCTTCGGTTTGAAAGACTTGGTCCAGGAATTGCGGCTGTTTGGGAATATCCGCCGGGGTCTTCTCCGGCGTCATGCCCTGGCGGTCGACTGCCGCGACATGGCGCAGCATCAAACCCTGCTTCATGGCGGCCTCGGCCATCGGCGTGCCGCCGCCGCGTGCGTCCTCGAACATGTTGGCGATGTCGGTCAGCTTGGCGCCCGCGCGCGCCTTCACGAGATCGGCTTTGATCGCGTCTCGGACCTGGTCGAATGTCTTGCTTTCACCAGGAATGATCTTGGCGTTGCGAAGGATGACCCAGCCGAACGGCCCCTGGACCGGGTCGGTGACGCCACCCTCGGGCACCGCGAAGACGGCGGCGGAAAGCTTCGGATCAAGTCCCGAGGCCGGGAAGGTGCCGAGCCTCAAATCCTCGTCCTTAAGCCCGCGCTCGCGCGCAGCGGCCGTAAATTCTGCCGCGGTCTTGATTTTTGTTGCCGCGGCGTCGGCCGCTTCCTTGTTCGGAAAGGCGATCTGTTCCACCTGCCGCTCTTCGGCCTTCTCATAATTGGCTTTGTGGGAATCGTATTCCGCTTTCAGGTCGGCATCCGAAACCTGGATCTCGCCGGAAATCTGGTCCGGTCCGATCTGCACATAATCGAACGCGCGATATTCCGGCGAGCTGAACTGGGCGGCATGAGCCTTGTGATAGGCAACCAGGTCGGCCTCGCTCGGCGCCGGAACCTGACCGGCCTCCTCTGGCGTGACGACGATATATTCGGGCACACGCGCCTCATTGACGAAATCATAGAGCACGCGGGCGAAACCCGGCGGCGCCACCAGGCCGGCGGTAGCGGCCTCCATCAATTGGGTGCGCGCGATATCCTTGCCTGTGGAACCCACAAAGCTCGCCTCGCTCAAGGTATTGTCCTGCAGGGTGCGTGCGAAAAGCGTGGGATCGAAGGCCCCATCGGCGCCGCGGAAACTCGGGTTGCCCCGGATCTGGGCCGCAATGCTCTCTTGAGAGGCGGTAAGTCCCAAACGGTTGACCACTTCATCCAGCGCGGCCCGGCTGATCACCTGATCGAGCACGTTCTTGTCGAGGCCGATGGCTTTTGCCTGCTCCATGGTGAGTTGCGTCTGGTTCTGGGTCTGGGCGGAAATCGCCCGGATCTGGCTACGCAAGAGCTGGTCATATTCGGCGTCGGAAATCTGAATGTGGCCGACGTCCGCGACAACCGTGTCCGCGCCGCCGCGGAAGATGTCGGCGACCCCCCACAGGGCGAAAGCGAGCACCAGGACGCCGATAATGACCGAAGCGACCCAGGATTTGGAGGCGGCACGGAGTTGTTGGAGCATGGCAGAACCAAATGGCCTCGAAGGGCCGCGGATGATAGGGAGAGGCGGAAGACGCGGCAAGGCTTTCTGAAATGACAGCTGAGCCAAAGGGTATCAAGCAGCATGCGTAGGCTATTGGCCGGCAACTGGAAGATGAATGGGCTTCGGGCCTCCCTGGCGGAAATCCGAGCCCTGAACCGCGGTCTCGCCGAGACGCCGCCGCGGGCCGACATCCTGGTCTGTCCGCCGGCCACGCTGATCGCGGAAGCGGCGAAGGCGGTCGAAGGCGGCCCTGTCGCGATCGGCGGCCAGGATTGTCATCCCCTGGCTTCGGGCGCTTTTACCGGGGATGTCTCGGCGGAGATGCTTCGCGACGCAGGGGCGACGGCGGTCATCTTGGGCCATTCCGAGCGCCGCCTCTATCACGGAGAAGCCGATTCCTTGATTGCAGCGAAGGTCAAGGCCGCCCAACGTGCCGGTCTGACGGCCATTCTTTGTGTCGGTGAAACCGAAACGCAGCGCAAACAAGGCCAGGCCGGAGAGGTTGTTGCCGCTCAGCTTGAAGCGTGCGTGCCGGCCGAGATCGTCGTTGCGGATCTGGTTGTGGCGTATGAGCCGATCTGGGCGATTGGCACCGGAAAAACACCACGCGCGCCGGAAATCGCCCACATGCATGGGGCCGTCCGAGCCCTTTTGACGGCCAGGTTCGGTGCTCAGGGGGCCGAAATTCGCATCCTTTACGGGGGATCCGTGAAACCGGAAAACGGGGCGGAAATCCTCGCGCTTCCCAATGTTGACGGCGCCCTCATCGGCGGGGCAAGTGTCAAGGCCGGGGATTTTCTTGCAATCATCCGCGCAGCGCCGGGGCATTGAGCGAGGCGAGGCCATTTGCGCCCGGCAGCATCGATAATCCCGGCCCCCCAAAACGCTTAAAATTTTCGAGAATTGCCCCACCTCGGCTTAAATCGGCCCATGCTACCCGTGTTGACGGAGCAGGGAATTTCACGCCAATGAACCGCCTTCACGAAACCGCCTCGACGCTGATCTATGACCCCGTTGGGCCCAACCGTATCGCGACCCGCGCCTCGCTTCATTCGGTCGGCTTTCGCCGGGTCGAACTGGCGCCCTCTCTGGATGTTCTTCGCGACCGTCTGAAGCTGCGCTGGCCCGACCTGCTGCTGGTCGAAGTGGCGGGCAGCGAGAACGAGGTCTGTGAGTTGGTGCAGCAGGTGCGCCAAGGCACGTTGGGCGACAATCCCTTTATCGTGATCGTCGTCACCACGTGGCGCCGGGACGGTGCGATCGTGGGCCAGGTGCTCAATTCGGGCGCCGACGACCTGATCGCGAGGCCCGTCTCCGCCCATATGCTGGGGGAACGCGTCAAAGCGTTTGTCGACCGGCGCAAGAGGTTCGTGGTGACGATGGATTATATCGGTCCGGACCGGCGCCGCGAGCCGAGAGGCAAGGGGGCGGAATGCGTCGAAGTTCCCAATCCCCTGAACATCAGGGCGACGCCAAACCTCAGCGAAGAGGCTGGCGACCGTCAAATCGCCGCCGCGATTCGGCGCGGTAAGGAGACGCTGGACGCGCAGAAAACGCGGCGTGATGCCGTGCAACTCTGCCTCCAATGGCGAATGCTGGAACAGCGCGTGCCCGGCGCCCGCGATTTTCGCGAGATCTTGCCGCGCATCCATCGTTTGGCCTTTGGCATGAAGCAGCGGCTGGGCGACGCGGAGGCGCGCGAATATTGCAACGCCGTGGGGCGGTCGGTCGACGGCCTGATCGCGTTGGTCGACCAAGCGGGCCGGGACGGTTCCACGATCGACTGCCGGCCGGTGCTGCATGGGCTTGGCCAGTCCGCTATGGCGCTCGGCCGAATGTTTGCGCCCGACGAGGTGGAGCCAGGCCGGCTGGTCGAACTCGACATGATCATGGCCTCCCGGCACGCCCCGCCCGAGGCAGCCTGACCGCAGCAAAATATCCGCCGAATGTCGAACGATCCGGCCGGCCCCCGTGGGGCTTTGCGATTTCTATTTGCCGAGCCCTGCTTTTCGTCTATTGACGCGGGGCTTCGGCACCTCGATATCCCGCAAACCTTCTGGAACCCGTCACCCGGCACCTCATGCAAGCGGTATTGATCATCATTCACCTTATCGTCGCGATCTCGCTGATCTGCGTCGTGCTGCTGCAGCGCTCGGAGGGCGGCGCACTCGGCATGGGAGGCGGTGGCTCGGGAATCGGGGGGTTGTTCTCGCAGCGCGGGGCGGCCAGCACGCTGACGCGAACCACGGCCATCCTCGGTATGGTGTTTTTTATCACCAGCATGTCCTTGACGTTGCTTTCGCTTGGCGCGAGGCAACCCACTTCGATTCTCAATCAGGTCGCCCCCGGAACGGCCGCGCCCGCCAATACCAAGGCGCCACCCACCTTACCCTCCCGCGCTCCCACCGCGCCGCCGACCCTTCCGAGTGCCAATCCGGCAGCTCCCGCCGCGCCCGCGCTTCCTGCTGTCCCGCCAACCCGCTGAGTCGCCGCGCCGCAAGGGATTTTCCTGCGATGAATCTGTTGGTTGGGGCGTGAAAGCGCTTGAGCAGGGCCTGCCATTCGGTCATGGTGCAATTCCATGGCGCGGTTGATCTTCATAACCGGCGGCGTGGTCTCTTCCCTAGGAAAAGGCTTGGCTTCCGCGGCTCTTGGCGCGCTTTTGCAAGCGCGCGGCTACACCGTCCGTTTGCGAAAGCTGGATCCCTATTTGAACGTCGATCCGGGAACGATGAGCCCCTATCAGCACGGGGAAGTTTACGTCACCGATGACGGGGCCGAGACCGATCTCGATCTTGGCCATTATGAGCGCTTCACGGGCGTGGCGTCCTCAAGATCGGACAATGTCACCGCCGGGCGCATCTATCAGGGCATCATCGCCAAGGAACGGCAGGGGCTTTATCTCGGCGGCACCGTCCAGGTGATCCCGCATGTCACCGACGCCATCAAGGAATTCGTCATGGCGGGGCATGACGAGGTCGACTTCCTGCTCTGCGAGATTGGCGGCACCGTCGGCGATATCGAAGGTCTGCCCTTCTTCGAGGCCATCCGTCAGCTCGGCAACGAGCTTGGGCATGAACGCTCCGCCTTCGTCCATTTGACGCTGGTGCCCTACATCACCTCGGCTGGTGAGCTGAAGACCAAGCCCACCCAGCATTCCGTGAAGGAATTGCGCAGCATCGGCATTCAGCCGGACATTCTGCTCTGCCGTTCCGACAAGGAGATTCCGCTCGAGGACCGGCGAAAGATCGCGCTGTTCTGCAATGTCAGGCCCGAACGGGTCATTCCGGCGATGAATCTGGAGACCATCTATGACGCGCCGGTCCGCTACCACGAGGAGGGCTTCGACACCCAGGTGCTGAGCGTTTTCGGCATCAAGGATGCGCCTCCTCCCGATCTTTCGCGCTGGCGTTCGGTGGTGGAGCGTGTGCTGAAGCCCGAAGGCGAGGTGAAGATCGCCGTTGTCGGCAAATACATGCAGGTCAAGGATTCCTACAAATCTTTGATCGAGGCGCTGATTCACGGCGGCCTCGCAAACAATGTCCGCGTCCATGTCGAGTGGATCGAGTCCGAAGTCTTCGAGAAGGACGAGGCTGCGGTCTATCTCGAGGATCGCAACGGCATTTTGGTGCCGGGCGGCTTTGGCGAGCGCGGCACCGAAGGAAAAATCCAGGCAGTGAAGTTCGCGCGCGAACGCGAAGTGCCGTTCTTCGGAATCTGCTTCGGCATGCAGATGGCGGTGATCGAGGCCGCGCGCAATCTGGCTGGCCTAACGGGCGCCGGTTCCACGGAATTCGGGCAGCCGCGGCATCCGGTCATTGCATTGATGACCGAATGGGTCAAAGGCAACAAGCTTGAGCGGCGCGATGAGGAGAGCGATCTCGGCGGGAGCATGCGCGTCGGCGCCTATGATGCCGTGCTCAAGCCTGGAAGCCGCGTTGCGGAGATCTATGGTTCGACCTCGATTTCCGAGCGTCATCGTCACCGTTACGAGGTCAATATCGGTTACAAGCGGCAATTGGAGGAGCACGGCCTGGTGGTCTCCGGGCTGTCACCCGATGGCGTTTTGCCCGAAATCATCGAAATTCCGGATCACCCTTGGTTCATCGGCGTGCAGTTCCATCCGGAGCTGAAATCGAAACCCCTTGACCCGCATCCGCTATTCGCTTCCTTCATTGGCGCGGCAGTGCAGAAATCGAGGTTGGTGTGATGGCTCGCGACGAGGATGCTGCTCTGTTCAACACGTTAAGGCAGGTGTCGACGGATTCCGTAGCCGGGGTGTTGCTGAAGAAGGGTCTCTTCAATCAGTGGGTGCGCGGGCCCATGCCGATGCGGCTCGATTTCCCGCGCATCGTGGGGCGCGCCTTCACGATGCGGTTCATCCCTTTGCGTGAAGACGTTCCGGGCGCGCTTGCCAAGAAACTTCCCGTCAATCGCGATGCGGTGGAGGTCATGCCGCCAGGATGTATCGCCATTGCGGATGCGCGCGGAACGCGGGACGCAGCAACCTTCGGCGACATCGTGGTGACGCGCATGGCCAAGCGCGGCGTTACCGGCATCGTCACCGATGGCGCCGTGCGCGATCGCATGGGTCTGATCGCATCCAAGCTTCCGATTTGGATGAACGGGATCACCGCGCCGCCGCCGGGCGCGCGCCTAATGCTTGCGGCCTGGCAGGAACCCATCGCCTGCGGCGGAGTCGCCGTTTTTCCCGACGATATCGTGATCGCCGACGCCGATGGTGTGGTGATCATTCCCGCAGGCCTTGCCGACGAGGTGGCATCCAAGGGCTCCGAGCAGGAGCGTATCGATGAATGGCAGCTGGCGCAGATCAACCGCGGCGTCAGTCTCTCCGAACTCACCCCGATGCCGGAGGGCAATCTGAAAACAACGGCGAAACATTAAACGAGATGACCGCACCCAATCCTGTGGTCCGCGTCGGCTCCGTCGAGATCGGCAACAAAAAGCCGCTCTCGATCATCGCCGGACCTTGCGCGCTGGAATCGCGCGACCATGCGTTGGAGATGGCCTCGGCGCTGAAGGAGATCACGGCCAAGGCGGGTGTCGGCTTCGTCTATAAGACGAGCTTCGACAAAGCCAACCGCACCAGCGCCAATTCCGTGCGGGGTCTGGGGATCGAGCTGGCGCTTCCCATCTTTGCGGAAATTCGCGAGCGCATCGGCGTACCCGTGCTGACCGACGTTCATGAACGCGAACAATGCGCGGCCGTCGCCGAAGCGGTGGATGTGTTGCAGATTCCCGCGTTCCTTTGCCGGCAGACCGACCTCTTGGTGGCTGCCGCCGAGACGGGCCGTGTCGTCAACGTGAAGAAGGGTCAGTTTCTGGCGCCATGGGATATGAAGAATGTCGTCGCCAAAGTGACCGGTGCCGGCAATCCCAACGTGCTCGTAACCGAGCGCGGTGTTTCCTTCGGATACAACACGCTCGTCTCAGACATGCGCGCGCTGCCCATTCTTGCTTCGCTCGGCGCGCCCGTGGTGTTCGACGCCACGCATTCGGTGCAGCAGCCGGGCGGGCAGGGCACAAGCTCGGGCGGTGAGCGCGATATGGTCCCGGTGCTCGCGCGCGCGGCCGTCGCCATCGGCGTCGCGGCGGTCTTCATGGAGACCCATCAGGATCCCGATTCGGCGCCATCTGATGGGCCAAACATGTTGAAACTCAAAGACTTGCCTGCGCTCCTTGCCGAACTGGTTGAGCTAGATCGGATCGCCAAACGGCGCGCAGCGCTTTCATCATGACGACCGAGCTCTGGTTGCTGGTTGCCGCTGTCCTTCTCGGCTTCGCCCAGATCATCCTGCAGGCGCAGAGCATGAATATGCAGCGCGGCTACCGCTGGAACGCCGGGCCTCGCGATGAGATTCTTCCCCCTTTGACGGGCGTCGCCGGACGCCTCAATCGCGCGCTGAGGAATTTTCTCGAAAGTTTCCCGCTTTTCGCCGCTGCTGTTCTGATTGCGAGCGCGGCGAACATTCACAATGGCCTGACGCTCTGGGGCGCCTGGCTCTATGTGCTGGGGCGCATCGTCTATGTTCCGCTCTATGCGTTCGGCGTGCGCTATGTGCGCTCGCTGGTGTGGAACGTCGCGGTGCTGGGAATTTTTCTGATCCTCAGCGGAATTGCGCGCGGTGTTACGTAAGTCCGATCCCCGACAGCACGAGAAGACCGAGCAGTGCCAAAAATCCAAGTCCCGCGCCAGGCCCGCGCATCTGTGTATTGGTCTGCGCATAGCCGATCGCATAGATGATCCGGCTTACCACCCAGATAAGGCCTAGCCAGAACGGAAGCTGGCCGCCGTAAAACACGCTCGCGATCCATAGGAATGGAATCATCAGCACCAGATTCTCGACCGTGTTGAGATGAGCGCGATGGGCGCGCTCGAATTGCGGATGCCCGAGCACCGACGGCGCTTCGATTTTGTGCTTGGCGCGCTGATAGACGGTCCAGCCTCCCATCGCCAGGGTGAGCAGGCAGGCGAGAATGGTGTCGACGGCGGCGAGATAATAGGCGAGCGGCATGATCTTTTCCCCGGATTGAGCCGATTGGCGAAAAGCTTAACCGGTTTTTCTGTTCGGGTCCTGCTCGGCTTGATGCCTGCTGGACCATCGCCTAGAAGAAAGATGCCGACCTGGAGCTTCGCATGACCGCTATTGTCGACATCATCGCACGGGAAATTCTCGACAGCCGCGGCAATCCGACGGTGGAGGTCGATGTCCGGCTTGAGGGTGGAGCATCGGGCCGTGCCGCCGTGCCGTCGGGAGCATCGACGGGCGCGCATGAGGCGCATGAATTGCGTGACGGGGACGCCCGCTATGGCGGCAAGGGCGTCCTGCGGGCCGTCGACGCGGTGAATGGCGAAATCTTCGATGCCATAGCCGGCATGGATGCCGAGGACCAGGTGCGGCTGGACGCACTCATGTGCTCGCTCGACGGAACCCCGAACAAGAGCCGGCTCGGAGCAAATGCGATTCTTGGTGTCTCTCTGGCGCTGACCAAGGCCGCAGCGACAGCCTCGGGACTGCCTCTCTACCGCTACATCGGAGGGCCGAGGGCGCAGACCCTTCCCGTTCCCCTGATGAACATTGTGAATGGCGGAGCGCATGCGGACAATCCGATCGATTTCCAGGAATTCATGATCATGCCGGTTGGCGCGGCGAGTTTTTCCGAAGCGCTGCGCGCCGGGGCGGAGATCTTTCATGCGCTGAGGAAGGCGCTGAAGGATGCCGGCCACAACACCAATGTGGGCGACGAGGGCGGTTTCGCGCCCAACCTTAAGAGCGCGGATGAAGCGCTCTCCTTCATCCTGCGCGCCATCGAGAAGGCGGGATACCGGGCCGGTGATGACGTCGTGCTGGCGCTCGATGCCGCGTCCACGGAGTTCTTCAAGAAGGGGCGCTATGTGCTCGAGGGTGAGGGAAAGACTCTCGATGCCGCGGCGATGGTGAAGTTCTACCAGGACCTTTGTGCACGCTATCCGATCGTCTCGATCGAGGACGGCATGGCCGAGGACGATTGGGAGGGTTGGGCTCAGCTGACCAAGGCTCTGGGCAAGAAGGTGCAGCTCGTCGGCGACGACCTGTTTGTGACCAATACTGTGCGTCTGAAGGAAGGCATCGCCAAGGGCGTTGCGAATGCGATCCTCGTCAAGGTCAACCAGATCGGCACGCTCTCCGAGACGCTCGATGCGGTGGAGACCGCTCATCGCGCCGCCTATCGCGCGGTGATGTCGCATCGTTCGGGCGAGACCGAGGACGCCACGATCGCCGACCTTGCCGTCGCCACCAATTGCGGACAGATCAAGACGGGCTCTTTGTCACGCTCCGACCGGCTGGCGAAATACAACCAGCTGTTGCGCATCGAGGAAGAGCTGGGCGATCAGGCGATCTATGCCGGCCGCTCGGTGTTGCGGGTGTGAATTCCAAGGGCAATTTCCTTGTGATAGGTTCACCCCCGTCGAGGGATGGACAATAAAGGCGCGTACCGCCTTTTTCGATTGGAGTCGTCGATGAGACATGCCGTTCGCATTGCGCTTTTTGCCGCCGCGCTTTCTGCGGCGACCGCCATCGGGGGGCAATCCTTCGCGCAGATCAACGCCCAAAGGGCGAAAGTCGCGCCCGATGAAAAGGCGGCAATCGCGCTGGCGGAAAAGGCTGCGCTCCCTTTGATCGGAGGAGCCGATAAACTTGCTGCGGCGCGGCCCTTCAGGGCCACAGGGCATGGCGACATCTGGCTGGTGATTTCGCAACCGATTTTGCCGCCCAAAGACGGTTCCACAAACAAACGGGCCGTTGTCGTGCAGCTCAGCGCGGAATCCGGCGAGATTCTGGACCTCGACACCGCGGAATAGACCGCACCTCTGTTGGTTACGCATAATTGAACAATGCCCGATGCCGTGCGCCGTCTGGCGGTGGCCGCACAATTGTCATTCTGCGGTCGGGGTCTTATGCTCGTAGGCAATTGCGGTCGGTTCCGTGATCCGCAACGGCTCTGGGGAGGTATCTCATGAAATATGGTCTGATCGGATTGCTTATGCTTGCCGCCGCACCATCGGCTATGGCCGCGGCAGCGGATCCGCCGAATATTCCCTTCGACGGGGATGTGAACTTCCTGAAGATGCCCAATGACATGAATCTCGGCGAAGTGTCGGGTGTCGCGGTCAATTCTCAGGGACATGTATTCGTCTTCCATCGCGGAACCACGGACGGCCCCGCTTATGGCGCGCGCGCTGCGCAGCTTCTGGAATTCGACCAAAACGGCGGTTTCGTCCGTGAGATCGGCAAGAATCTTTACGCCTGGTCTTTCGCTCATACCGTCCGCATCGACCGGCAGGACAACATCTGGATCGCCGATAAGGGCTCGGACATGGTGGTGAAGTTCACGCCCCAGGGCCGCCCGGTGATGATGCTGGGCCGCAAGCCCGAGGCATCGGACGAGGGTGCTCATCCCCTTGAGCATCCCAATCCGCCGCTTCCTGCCGTCGACGGTCTGTTCCGCCAAGTTACCGATATGACGTGGGATCCGGCCGGCAACACCTATATCAGCGACGGCTACATCAATTCGCGCGTCGCGAAATACGACAAGGACGGCAATTGGCTGATGCAATGGGGCGACCGCGGCAATGAGCCGGGCAAGCTGAACACCCCCCATTCGATTGCATCCGACGCGCAAGGCAATATCTATGTCGCCGACCGCGGAAACGGCCGCATTCAAGTGTTCGACGGCACCGGCAAATTGCTGCGCGTCATGAAGATCGATGTGACCGCGCCTCCGGGAAGCAAAGCGCTTATCGGCAACACGCCGACGCCCAACAGCTCAGGCGGCTACGGCAATGTTCAAACACAAGCTCCGGGCTCGCCTTGGGCGCTTTGCATCACGCCGGGACCCAATCAGGTCCTTTACAGCTCCGATGCTTTCCCGGGCCGTATCTACAAGCTGACGCTTGACGGCAAGGTGTTGGGCATGATCGGCGGCGGTGGACGTATCCAGGGCAAATTCGGCTGGATTCACGAGATCGCTTGTCCGAACGAAAACACCGTCTTTGTCGGCGAGCTGCTGAATTGGCGGGTGCAGAAGCTCACGCTTCATCCCACTCCGCAACAACGCGCGGATGCCAAATAACGGCCTTTACACCGATTTTGCTAAAGCCAGGGCGTCGATGCGCCCTGGCTTTTCCTTTACGGGGGACGGACCATGGCTTCCAAACCGATCGCTCTCGATGCGGCCGATGCGGCGCCGCGCAAAGCGAAGAGCAACTATCCCGAAAAATTTGCCGCTCGCCTCGGAGAGCGCGTGAAGCGCCCACTCGGCGATCCGTTCGGCCTGACGATTTTCGGCGTCAATCTGACAACTTTGCCGCCGGGCGCGATGTCGGCCCTGAGGCACGCGCACACCAAACAGGACGAGTTCATCTATATCCTCGAAGGCACGCCGACGCTGATCACCGATTCGGGCGAGACGATATTGAAACCGGGCATGTGCGCAGGGTTCAAAGCGGGCACCGGCGATGCGCACCATCTTGTGAACAGAGGCCAGGAGGACGTGATGTATTTGGAGGTCGGCGACCGGACGCTGGGCGATGAAGTCCGTTATCCCGATGACGATATCGTGGCGATAAAGACGCCCGACGGCACACGCAAATTCACGCACAAGGACGGAACGCCTTACTGAGATTCCAAACAGCGTACGAATTCGCTTGCTCGCAGAATCCGAATATGATTCCGTGACGCTCATGCGAATGCATCGCCGCATCGGCCGAAACGTCGGATACATCCTGCTTCCTGCGATTTGTTGCGCAGTGAGCGGCTATTTTGGCTATAGCTTCTTCTTCGGCGACCGCGGTCTCTTGGCTTGGCGCCAGACTCAAGACGAGCTTACCGTGGCCAAACACGACCTCGCGGACGTCCGGGCCAAGCGCGAAGCGCTGCAGCATCGCATTTCCCTCCTCGACGGCAAGGCCATCGATCCCGATCTGCTCGAGGAGGTCGCCCGTGGCGTGCTACTTGAGTCGCGCTCGGACGAGGTAGCGGTCCCGCGCGAAAAGCGTTAGGATTCCTGGGAGTTAAGTTCGGCCTTGCCAAGGGCAATTCACCCTTGTCATAAGGCGCGTCCGGTCGCGGCCGGAAGTAGCAAAGCCACAGGGTGAGATATGGCGCGCGCGGAAGCGACGGCGGCCGCAGGGAGTGAAAGCGAACTGGGGCCGGCGGACGGGAAGCTCTTAGAGCCGGCCGCCCTCGAACGCCTCAGTAAATTCTATCGCGACATGCTGTTGATTCGGCGCTTCGAAGAGAAGGCCGGACAATTATACGGCATGGGCCTGATCGGCGGATTCTGCCACCTCTATATCGGTCAGGAGGCTGTCGTGGTCGGCATGCAGGCGACGCTGCGGCCCACCGACCAGGTGATTACTACCTATCGCGATCACGGCCACATGCTGGCTTGCGGGATGGAACCATCCGGCGTGATGGCCGAGTTGACGGGCCGCGCGACCGGTTACTCCAAAGGCAAGGGCGGCTCCATGCACATGTTCAGCCGCGAGAAGAATTTCTTCGGTGGACATGGCATCGTCGGCGCCAATGTGCCCATCGGCACGGGCCTCGCCTTCGCAAACCGCTATCGTGGGAACGGGGCGGTCTGTCTCACCTATTTTGGCGATGGCGCCGCCAATCAGGGGCAGGTGTTTGAATCCTTCAACATGGCGGAGCTGTGGAAGCTTCCCGTCGTCTACGTCATCGAAAACAACCAATATGCGATGGGTACTGCGGTCGACCGTTCTACCTCCGAAATCCATCTCTTCAAGCGGGGCGCGGCGCAGAACGTTCCGGGTGAAGCGGTGGACGGCATGGACGTCGAAGCCGTTTATGCCGCCGGCCAGAAAGCTGTCGCATGGGCCCGCGAGGGGAAGGGTCCTTATATCCTGGAGATGAAGACCTATCGCTATCGCGGCCACTCGATGTCGGACCCGGCCAAATATCGCACGCGCGAGGAAGTGCAGCAGATGCGCGAGAAGCATGACCCGATCGACACCTTCGGCGCGCGTCTGGTGCGCGCAGGGATCGTCAGGGAAGACGAACTCAAAGCCTATGACCGCGACGTGCGCCAGGTCATCAACCACGCCGCCGAATTCGCCACCGAATCGCCCGAGCCCGCGCTGGAAGAACTCTACACGGACATTCTGAAGTAATGACACAAATCCTGATGCCCGCGCTGTCCCCCACCATGGAGGAGGGCAAGCTTGCCAAATGGCACGTCAAGGAAGGCGATGTCGTGAAGGCAGGCGACATCTTGGCGGAGATCGAGACCGACAAGGCGACGATGGAGTTCGAATCGATCGACGCGGGACGCATCGCCAAGCTTCTCGTTCCGGAAGGCGCCGAAGCGGTGAAGGTCAATGCACCCATTGCCGAGCTCGCCGTGGAAGGCGAAGCGGCTGCCGCGCCGTCGACCCGAGCTGCTGTTGCGCCACCAATTAAGCAAAGTTCACCCTCCCCCCCCGCGGGGAAAGGTGCGCCGAAGGCGCGGGCGGGGGGTGAATCGCCGCCAGCACGCGTCGGCAACGGCGCTGCCGCACCTGCGGAAATTCCCGACGGCACCGAGCTCGTCACCATGACGGTGCGCGATGCCTTGCGCGATGCCATCGCCGAAGAGATGCGCCGCGACGAGACCGTGTTTCTGATGGGCGAGGAAGTCGCGCAATATCAAGGCGCCTACAAGGTGAGCCAAGGCTTGCTGGAAGAATTCGGCGATCGCCGCGTGATCGACACGCCGATCACCGAGCAGGGGTTCGCGGGCATGGGGGTCGGCGCGGCCTTCGGCGGATTGAAGCCGATTGTCGAATTCATGACCTTCAATTTCGCCATGCAGGCGATGGATCAACTGATCAATTCGGCCGCGAAGACGCTTTATATGTCCGGCGGCCAGATGGGCTGCTCGATCGTCTTTCGAGGCCCCAATGGCCCGGCCGCGCGGGTGGCAGCGCAGCACAGCCAGGATTACGCCTCCTGGTACGCGCATATTCCGGGATTGAAGGTGATCTCGCCCTATTTCGCGGCCGATGCGAAGGGTTTGTTGAAGGCGGCCATCCGCGATCCCAATCCGGTGATCTTCCTGGAAAACGAAATCGTCTATGGCCGCTCCTTCCCGGTGCCCAAGCTGGACGATTTCGTGCTCCCGATCGGCAAAGCCCGCATCGTGCGCGAAGGGACGGACGTGACGTTGGTTTCACATTCGATTTCCGTGGGCCTGATTATGGATGCCGCCGAGGCGCTGGCCAAAGAGGGTATCGAGGCGGAACTCATCGACCTGCGCACGCTGCGCCCGCTCGACACGGCCACGGTCATCGAGTCGGTAAAGAAGACCAACCGTCTCGTGACGGTGGAGCAGGGTTGGCCGGTCTGTTCCATCGGCGCGGAGATTTCTGCCGTCGTGGTTGATGAGGCCTTCGACTATCTCGATGCGCCGCCGATGCGCATTGCCGGCAAGGATGTGCCGATGCCCTATGCCGCCAATTTGGAAAGATTGGCACTGCCGACGGTCGAGGACGTTATCGCCGCCGCCAAAGCCGTCTGCTACCGATAGACCATGTCGACCCAAATCCTGATGCCCGCGCTGTCGCCCACCATGGAGGAGGGCAAGCTCGCCAAATGGCACGTTAAGGAAGGCGATGTCGTGAAGGCCGGCGATATCCTTGCGGAGATCGAAACCGACAAGGCGACGATGGAGTTCGAAGCCATCGACGAGGGGCGAATCGGGAAAATCCTCATTCCCGAGGGTGCCGAGGGCGTCAAGGTCAACGTTCCCATCGCGGTGCTGGAAACCGAGGGCGGCGGGCCCGGCCCGCAGGATATTCCCGCAACCATGCTGGCCATTCGCGAAGCATTGGTGCCCGTAGCGCCGCCTGCGCAAAAGACTCCTCCATCTTCTCTCGCGTCCCCCGCGGTCCCACCTGCGCCTCGCAGCGGGAACGGCGCTGCTCCGCATACGGAGCAACGCCTCTTCGCCTCGCCGCTGGCGAAGAGAATCGCCGAGCGTGCTGGGATCGATATCGCCTCGGTGCATGGCTCGGGCCCGCGCGGCAGAATCGTCAAAGCCGACGTCGAAGCCGCCGCCAAGGGCGGTGTTCCGCCACGCCAAGAGCAAACGCCGGCGAAACCCGTTGCCGCGCCGGAAGCTCACGCCACGTCAGCTCCCTTGGCGCCGCTGCCTGATGCGCGCCTCTTCTATAGGGAGGGCGAATACGAGGCGGTGCCGAACGATTCCATGCGCAAGGCGATTGCGCGCCGGCTCACCAGCGCAAAGTCCCTGATCCCCCATTATTATCTCACCATCGACTGCGATATCGGTGCGCTGATGCAGCTGCGCGCCCGGCTCAACGAGAAATCCCCCAAAGCGGAAGGCGCCTACAAGCTTTCCATCAATGACTTCGTGATCAAAGCGGCCGCCATGGCCTTGATGAAGCACCACGATGTCAATGCGAGCTGGACCGAGGCGGCGATCCTCAAACACAAACATGCAGACATCGGCATTGCGGTCGATCTCAATCCCGGACTTATCACGCCGATCGTGTTCAAAGCCGAAGCCAAAGGCCTCATCGAGATCTCCAACGAGGTCAAATCGCTCGCCGAGCGCGCCAAAGCCAAGAAGCTGAAGCCGCAGGAATATGAGGGCGGGGCCTTCTCGATCTCCAATCTCGGGATGTTCGGGATCAGGGAATTCACCGCCATCATCAATCCGCCGCAGAGCGCCATTCTCGCGGTCGGTGCGGGTGAAGAACGCGCCATGGCGCGCGAGGGAAAGATCGTCGCCGCCACCATCATGAGCGTGACCATGTCCTGCGATCATCGCGTCATCGACGGGGCAACGGGCGCTCGCTTCCTGCAGACGCTCAAAATCTTCATCGAAGAACCGGCCTCGATGCTCCTATGAGCGAGAGCTTCGACGTTATTATCATCGGAGGCGGACCGGGCGGCTATGTCTGCGCCATCCGTTGCGGACAGCTCGGCCTGAAGACCGCCGTC
>JAXDMY010000099.1:0-15890 GCA_034665805.1 Alphaproteobacteria bacterium | reverse complement strand
GCTCATCGCGCGGCGGCTCCTTGGCGCAGCATCCAGCCGTAAAGCAGCACGATCAGCAGGACAAAACTGGCAATGCCGACCATCGTCGCCGGCGCGAAATTCCCCGCGACGAGGGCGAGCGGCGCATCATTGTTGAGTCCCACGATCAACCCGGCGAGCAGCACACCGAACAGGCTCTCGCCCACGATCATGCCGGAGGCGACAAGGACACCGAGATGCCGTGCGCGCTCGGGATCAGGCGTCATTGCGGCGCGTCTGTTGTACCACCAGCCGATCAGCGCTCCGATCATCACCGGCAAGGTCGCCGACATGGGAAGATAGATTCCCATGCCGACTGCGAGCGGCGACAGCCGCATCAATTTTCGCGCGGCGAGAAAACTGTCGAGCGCGACGATGGCGGCGCCTATCCCCGCGCCGATGCCAATCATGCCCCAATCGAGTTTCCTGCCGATCACGCCAAGAGCGAGCGTGGAAATCAGGCTCGCTTGCGGCGCGGGCAGGGGCTTTGCCGTGATCGTCGCCAAATTGGGCGCGCCGGCGAAGCCGTAAGCCTGGGCCAGCAGATTGAGGATGGGAGGGATGACCAGCGAGCCGGCGATAATGCCGACGATCAGCGCCACCTGCTGGCGCCAGGGCGCGGCGCCGACCAGCTGGCCGGTCTTGAGGTCCTGGAGATTGTCGTTGGATGTCACCGCGACGCCGAACACGATGGCGGTGGTGAACAGCGCGAAGGCGACCAAAGCCGGTGCGTTCTCCGGCGTGGCGGAGGCGACCGCAAGCAGCATGGCCGAACAGGTGACGATGGCAAGAATGCCGACGCCCGAAACCGGGCTGTTCGAAGAGCCGATGAGCCCGGCCATGTAGCCGCAGATCGCGGCGACAATGAAACCCGCTATCACCACAAAGGGCAGGGCCACGAGGGTCAGAGACAAAGCCGATCGCGATAGCACGGTCCCGCGCGCAAAATTCCACAGCAGCGCCGCGATCAGCGCGAGGCAAACGATGGTCAGACCGATAATCATTTGCCCGGAAAGATCGCGGTCGCTTTGGTCCGAGGACGGTGTGTCGGCCAGCCGCGAGGCCGCTATGGTGCGGACGAAGCCGCTGACAAGCGGATGCGCCAGACGGGCGAGCGTCCAGAGCGCTGCAACCGCCATGGCGCCTGCTCCCATGAATCGGACTTGCGTTGTCCACACATGCATCACATGGGCTTCCAGCGCAGCGTTGGGATCGGGTTGAAGCGCGGTGAGGATGGGAACGGCGGCGGCCCAGGCGATCAAGAGGCCAAGGAGCATCGCCAGACCCACGGCAATCCCGACAAGATGACCCGCGCCCAGAAGCGCCAGCGAGAAAGCGAGATTGTATCCCGTCGCGCCATCGGCGCCGATGCGAAAGAAAGTTTGCACCTCTCCCGCGGCGATGCGTGTGGCGGCAAACACGGCAAGTCCCGCCGAGGCGATCGAACCCAGTACGATCGCGAGCAAACCCTCACGCGCCGCGCCGGCCCTCGCGCCGCCTTCATGCAGGCTGGAGCCAACCTTGAGGACCTCGGCCGCCGCAACACCTTCGGGATAGGGAAGATCGGAATTCGTCACCAATGCGCGGCGCAGAGGAATCGTGAACAGGACGCCGAGCGTGCCGCCCGAGGCGCAGACGAGAAAGGATTCCCAGAACGGAAATCCATTCCACCAGCCGACGATCACCAGGCCCGGAAGCACGAAGATGATCGATGCCATGGCGCCCGCGGCCGATGCCACCGTCTGGACGATATTGTTTTCGCGAATGTTGGAACCGGAAAAGAAGCTGAGCACAGCCATGGAAATGACGGCCGCAGGGATCGACGAGGCGAAGGTGAGGCCCACTTTGAGGCCAAGATAGACATTGGCGGCAGTGAAGAGAAAGGTGATCGCTGCGCCCAATAACAGGCCGCGGAAGGTCAGCTCCGCGCCAGCTCGCCTGATCTCTCCAGCCGCGCTCATCGCGCCCCCTCGAAGTATTCGTTCATGGCTTCTGAAAATCCGGCGGCACCAGCACGACGCGTTCGGCTCTCGCATAGGCCGTGAAGCCGGCGCGCTGATATGTCGGAAGCGCTTTCCTGTGATCGAGCGTGCAGGTGTTCACGAGCAGGCGCTGGATCGGCTCGGCCCAGCAGAGCTCGATGGTCTGATGCAGCAACCATGGTCCAATGCGCCGCCCGGTAAATTCCGGAGTCAACCCGAAATAGCTGATCTGTCCGACGCCGGGTTCGCGGAAATCGAGCTCTGCCATTCCGGCGGGAACGCCGCCCACATAAAGAACGTAGAGAACGATCTTATCGTTCGCGAGGAACGATTTGAGTTTGTCATCGCTCCAAAGCCGCCGCTCGACCCAGAAATAGGGCTGGCCAATCGTCTCATAGAGATAGCGATAAAAATGGACCGGGATATGTTCGCATTTGAGAATCGCGGTCTTGAGCAGAGGCGGTGGCGGAGGAGTCACTTTCGGCCGCGCCTCCATGCCGAGATAGGTGACGATGGCGGGAAGCTCGCGTGGACGATTGTCCTTGTGTTTGGTCATCGTCCGCCTGTTTCCGCCGGCGCATCTGCGCGCGCGCCCCATTCCGACCAGGAGCCGTCATAGAGCGCACTCTCTTTGGCGCCGGCGATGTCGAGCGCGAGCGAGATGATGGCTGCCGTCACACCTGAGCCGCAACTTGTAACCACCGGGCGCTCAAGGTCGACGCCTCGATCGGCGAAGAGAGTCTTGAGCTCGCTTGGCGAACGCATGGTGCCTTGGGGAGTCAGCACATCGGCGTAATAAAGATTGATCGCGCCGGGCATATGGCCGGGCCGAACGCCGGGCCGCGGCTCCGGCTCTTGCCCGCGAAACCTCGCCGGGCTGCGGGCATCCACGACCTGTTCGGCGCGGGTTTCAAGATTGGCCCGCATCGCCGTGAAATCCCGAACCAATTTGTCTTGCGGGTGCGGCGTGAAATGGCTCCGCGCGACGGGTTGCGGAAATTTCGATTCCACCTTGCGTCCCTCGCGCCGCCATTTGGGAAAGCCGCCGTCAAGCACGGCCGCTTTGGCGTGTCCCATGGCGCGCATCATCCAGAGCGCGCGTGCCGCCGAATAGATACCGGCGCCGTCATAGAAGACGACGAAATCGGCATCACCGATGCCAAGCTTTCTCATCGCGCTGGCGAACGCGACCGGGCTCGGCAGCATGTGGGGAAGATCCGTTTCGTGATCCGAAATAGCGTCGATATCGAAAAAGACCGCGCCCGGGATATGAGCGGCCTCGTATTCATCCCTCGCGTTGCGGCCGGCCTGCGGCAGATACCACGACGCATCCGCAATGCGCAGGTTCGGATCGGCGAGCCGCGCGGCGAGGGTATCGGTGGAGATGAGAGCGTTGCCGGTCATTTCATCTGCAATGCGAAGTTCTACTCATAAGGCACTGAAGGTAAAGGTGAAGGCGAGGCCAACCATTGCGGGACCGGCAGGTTCTTGGAGCGCAAAAATTGCGGATTGAAAAGCTTGCTCTGATAGCGCGTGCCGTAATCGGCGAGAATCGTGACGATGGTGTGGCCCGGACCGAGCTGCCGCGCCAGACGGACCGCGCCGGCGATGTTGATGCCGCTGGAGCCGCCGAGACACAGGCCTTCCTTCTCCAACAATTCGAAGATCAAGGGCAAAGCTTCCTCGTCAGGAATTTGGAAAGCATCATCGATAGGCGCACCGGCGAGATTTCCAGTCACGCGGCCCTGGCCGATGCCTTCGGTGATGGAGTTTCCTTCCGACTTCAATTCGCCGGTCTTGATCCAGGAATAGATCGCCGCACCGAGCGGATCGGCCACCGCCGTGACAATCTTGGGGTTGCGGGATTTCAATGCCATCGCGATGCCCGCGAGGGTTCCCCCCGTGCCGACGGAACACACGAAGCCGTCCACCTTCCCATCGGTCTCGCGCCAGATCTCGGGTCCGGTGGTCTCGATATGGGCATCGCGGTTGGCGACATTGTCGAACTGATTGGCCCAGATCGCTCCCATCGGCTCGCTCTTCGCCAGTTGAACGGCGAGACGATCGGAAACCTTCACATAATTGTTGGGGTCCTTGTACGGGACGGCGGGGACCTCGATGAGTTGCGCGCCCAACAATCTGAGCGCGTCTTTTTTTTCCTGGCTCTGCGTGTCGGGAATGACGATCACCGATTTCAAACCCAGTGCGTTTCCGACCACGGCAATGCCGATGCCGGTATTGCCCGCGGTGCCTTCGACCACCGTACCGCCAGGTTTGAGCCGCCCCTTTCGCATCGCATCTTGGATGATGAAAAGCGCCGCGCGATCTTTCACCGATTGACCCGGATTCATGAACTCGGCTTTGCCAAGGATCTCGCAACCCGTGCGCTCCGATGGCCCTTTTAGGCGAATGAGCGGCGTGTTGCCGATCGCCGCCAGGACGTCATGTTTGATCTGGGATGAAGACATGAATTGGCTTTGAGAACGAATGGCTGATGGGCGAACCTAATGAGGGAGCGCCTAGGCTTCAAGGACATCTGACCCGGTGGCCTGGAACGGCTGCTGCGGCTGTCCTAAAGTGGCGACGCAAAGCCAATTTTGCCCTGGGAGGGGACCATGAGGACGTGGCTGTTTGGCGGCGTGGCTGTTTCATGCTTGGCGGTGTTCGGCTCGGGGGCCTTGGGTCCCGTCGATGCGCAACAACCTCAGGCTTTGGTGATCCAGGGCGGCACGCTGATCGACGGCAATGGCGGGGCGCCGGTACCCAATTCGGTCATCGTCGTCCAAGGCAATCGCATCGTGGCCGTCGGGCGCGCGGGCCAGGTTCAGGTCCCTGCCGGCACGACCATCATCAATGCTGCCGGCAAATGGGTCACGCCGGGTCTCATCGATGCCAAGTCGAATTGGAACTGGCCCTATGGCGAGGCCTATCTGCGCTATGGCGTTACCTCGGCCATGGTGACGGGCACCCGCAACGATACCGGCATCGCCGATAGGGACGCGGTCGAGCACGGCATCTATCCCGGTCCGCGGCTTTATCAGGGCGTGCTGAATCTCCAGGGGCCCGGAGTCGACGGGAAAAAGCCCGACAATTACAAACCGGGCAATGGCGCGCGCATCGTGCGCGATCCCGAAGACGCCCGCGCCAAAGTGCGCATGAATATCGAGGGTGGCGCCGATTTCATCGGCGTGGCGGATGGCGACGGTGTGCCGGAGATCTTCGATGCCATCGTGGATGAGGCGCACAAAGCGGGAAAGGCCGCGATCCTGCGCTGCGTCGGCCCGGGGACGCGCGGAAAGCGCTGCATCGAGACCGGTACCGATGTGATGATCCACACGGGCGAGATCGGCGTCGACATGAACAAAGACTACGCGAAATATAAGGATTACATCGCGCTGCCGCCGGACGCCTATTGCGAGATGGACCCGGCCAAGGAAGCCGAGATGGTCAAGTTTCTCGCCGGCCACAACACCGCGCTCGAGCCCGACATGATGGCGACGGATCGCGGCTTCCCCTCGATGTGGGAGCGCGTTCAGAAGGAAGACGAGGAGCTTTTCGCGAACTCGACGTTGCGCACCTATTACCCCGAATACATGATCCAGCACACCATGGACAATGTGCGCTCGGCCAAGGATCGCCTGACGCCGGAGCAATATGAGCACCGCATGTGCGGCTATAAGAACCACGTCAAATTCCTGCACGATGTGGTGGAGGCCGGCGGCCATGTGGTGGCGGCATCGGACATCTATCAGTCGCCGCCGGGTCTGGGCCTGCTGCAGGAAATGGCGGTCTATGATGAAGACGTGAAGATGCCGCGGATGAAGATCATCCAGTCCGCCACGAAATGGGTGGCCGATCATTTCAAGATGAAGGACATCGGCACGATCGAGGTGGGCAAGCTCGCGGACATCGACATCGTCACGGCCGACCCGCTGCAAGACATCAAAAACATGCGCAAGCTCGACACCGTCATCAAGGACGGCAAGGTGGTCGATCGCGAATATCACCCTTGGTACAAGGGCTGGCTTTTCGCCAATGCGCGCGACGATGAAGGCGGCCCGGTGGTGGAGAACGATGCCTGGGTCGCAGGCCTGAAACAGGCGACTTGGCGTCCCAATGCGGGTCCCACGAATCTCAATATCCAGGGTCCCGCCGCGCCTTTCCCGGCCGTGCCCGATCTGTGGTCGTCGCCGACGCCTGGAATCGAAGGCCTCTCGCCGCACACGCTCATTCAGGGAAGTGCGACGCAGGAGCTGGAAATCAAAGGCTTCAATTTCGTGAAGCGTTCGGTGGTCTATGTCGACGACGTCCCGGTGCCGACCAAAGTTGTGAGCCGGACGGAGATCCGGGCAACCGTCGATTCCCAGATTCTCGCAAACGCCGGCAACCGCGCGGTGGTAGTCAAGAATCCCATGCCGCTCGATGCGAACGCATGGGGAGAGTCGTCGAACAGGGCCCACATCCTGGTGCCGTTCTCGTTCACCACGGCTTGGTCGCACAACAAATATTGACGGAGTGGCAGGCGCATGGAGCGGTTCCCCGAACGTGAAGAAGATTCCTGGTTTTCCGATGAGCAGGTCAACGCTGTCGCGAGAGCGGACGAGACCGATACTCTGCGTTCGCCCATTCCGACCAGCATGGTCTCGAACGGCGAATACATGCCGTTTGGGCAAACTCTAAAACAGAAACAGATCGAGGCACGGCTGACCGAAATCGCCGAGCATGCGAGCCACAAGCTTGGCATGAGCCGGCGCCGCTTCCTCGCCACAAGCGGGGGAATGGCGGCGGCCTTCGTGGCGATGAACGACGTCTTCGGCCGCTTCTTCGATGTCGATCCGGCCGAGATGTTCGAACCAGCCGCGGCCGCGGAATTGGGGCCGCCGCCCGACCTCTTCGTTTTCGACGGTCAGCTTCATATGATCCGCGACAACAACACGCGCAGCGGTGTCACGCTGCGCGCGGTCTCCCAAGGGCCGGGGCCGGCGAGCGCGGGCGTCGGCATCACGCGCAATCCTTACAATCCGATGGGGCTTTCCCGACGAACTCGGCAATCCCTGGACCGCATGGACCGACAAATTGGGCCAGCGGCCGAACGTCCAATCCGAATACACGCTGGTGCAATTCGTCAAAGATGTTTTCCTCGACAGCCAGGTGACGGTCGGACATCTGACGAATGCGCCCTTGGGTCTGTTCACGCCGTCAGGAGAATCCGAGCCGCGCCGTCCCCATGTCTTGAAAGAGCTGCTGGACGTGGAAAACCTGACCGGCTTCCAGACCGCAGCGGTGCGCGATTTCATCAATGGCATCGCTGGATCGCAGCGCGTTCTCGCGCATGGCCAAGTCTTCCCCGGGAAATTCAACCTCGACTACATGCAGCAGCAGATCGATCAGTTTCATCCCGATTCCTGGAAGGGTTACACCAGAGCCTATTGCGCGAAGGACAATGACGATCCGCGCATGGAGATGACGCGCTGGCGGCTCGACGACGAACAGGTCGCCTATCCGACTTACGAGCTGATCAAGAAAAACCGCCGCGAATTGGCAACGAGGCCCGGCTTTTTCAACATCGCCATCCACAAAGGATTGTCGACGTCGAACCCCGACGATCCGGCGGTGCGGAATCCGTCGCTCGGAACGCCTGACGATATTCCAAAGGCGGCGCGGGACTGGCCGGAATTCAATTTCATCATCTTCCACGCGTCTTGGGCGCCACAGTTCTTCGGGAAGCCCTCGCTTGATGCGATCAAAGCCGGCCGCACGCGCAACGGAGTCCCCGATCTGCAATGGACCACGCAGATGGCGCAGGATTGCGCCAATCTGCCGAACGTCTACACCGAGCTGGGCTCGACGTTCGGCGCGACAGTCACCGCCTGGCCGACGGTGTGCGCCCATCTGATTGGGCAAATCCTGAAATATTGGGGCCAGGACCGGCTGGTCTTCGGCACGGATTCGGTCTGGTACGGATCGCCGCAATGGCAGATCGAGGCGCTGTGGCGTTTTCAGATCCCCGAAGAGATGGCTAGGAAATATGGCTATCCCATGCTGACCAACGACATCAAACGCAAGATCCTGGGGTTGAACGGCTCCAAGCTTTTCAAACTGAAGGCGAGTGCGCCGGTTTCCGCCGGCGGCCTCTACAAACCCGTGCCGGCGAATTTCCAGACCATGATCCCCGATGCGCTCAAGCGGCGCCTCGCGGACGAGCCGGGCTATCGCGGCTATACGGAACTGTTGCCGAATGACAATCTCAGCCGGCTGAAATCGGATTATGCCGATGCCGGCGGGTTGCGCGAGAGTAAGCGCTATGGCTGGGTGCGGCACATCTGACATCAGGAAAGAACGATCCATGGGCAAATTCATTATCGAGCCGCATTTTCGCCTGCACGAATGGGTGGCGGAGGAGAAAGGCTATTTCAAAGCGGAAGGCTTGGACTACGAGTTCCTGGAGCTGGTCCAGTCCACCGACGGCCGCAATCACATCAAGCCGGACAAAATTGGCGCCTATCACACCATCGAAGAGGGGCGGAAATCCGATGTGAGCTGCGCCTGCCATTGGACGGTGAATGTCGCGGCGTCCTCAGGCCACGCGAAGCTCTATGCCGATGTCTATTCGGTTTCGCCCTCGGGAATCTTTGTGCCGGAGGATTCGCCGGTGAAGACGCCCGCCGACCTTGCCGGCGTTCCGATATCGGTCGGCTTCAAATCCGGCAGCCACTACTCGACGGTCCAGGCGCTGGAACAATATCTTTCGGCCGACCGGATCAATCTTTCATTCAGCGATGGCCTGTTGTTCCGACGCATGGAGCTGCTGGTCGACCGCAAAGTCCCGGCAGCCGCACTCTTCAGTGGGCCCTATTATTTCGCCGAGCAGTTGGGTTTCCGCAAAGTGATCGACAGCACTTTCATGATCGCCACCATGATCACGGGCGATCCGGATCCGGAAGATGTGCGCAAATATTTCCGCGCCTTGAAAAAGGCGCAGCGCGATATCGATCTGCGCCCCGAGTTGTATACGCATTACTACAGACGAGAATTCCCCCAGCGCTTTCACGAGATAATGGACACGCGCCGCTGGGGTCCGGGCGAACGGATCGTCTTTGAAAAATACGAGCGCGAAACATTCGATGACGCGCGCAGCTGGATCGCCGAACATGGCATCTTCGCCGACGGCAATCTGGGCAGCCGCGATTACGAGCAGTCAATCCTGACGCTGGCCTGACGCCCAGCGGAGTAGGGTTCTTCAGGGCAGACCAGCGGCCTTGCGGGCGTCCTCGCATGGGCCTGGGCCCTTTTCCGCCATTGGCCCTTCGCATTCGTGGCGTGTGCCCGGGCCCTGGCCGAAGATCATGACGATGGCGTTCTCATTTCCGGACCTGGCGCCGTCGTAATGCACTTCGCGCCCGGTATGCACCACGAAGGTGCCGGGCTTCACCGGGACCGTGGTGTGCTCCGGGTCCCATTTGCCGCCGGTCGCCGCCCACCATGTTCCGTCCAGCACCATCACGTAGCGGTCGTTTTCGTGATAATGCGGATGGCTGAAATAGCCGGGATGAAACCGGTTCAAGACGATATAGAAGCCCGGTTTCCCCGGATCGCCGACCAGCGTGTAGGAATCGGTGCCCTCAAGGCCCGCGGCCGGGCCCCATTTGATGTTGTCGGGAAGGGTATATTTGAACGCCTTCGGATTCAGCGTCGAAATATCCGGAACATTCGCGACGCCGGCGGCGTAGCCGATACCCGCGGAAACCGCGAGCGCGATGATTGCGATGACCGTTTTCTTCATGCCGTCCTCCCTTTGCGCTGTTCCGTCCCGCAACGCCTGCCAAGTGTCGCTAGGAGATGAGCGAAAGTCCAGGGCCGCGTTGGTCCATCTCGGCTGGGTCACGAAGAATGCTGGCCCCGCGCGCGCGCGGTCGTTAGATTGCGCGCCCAAACGGGAGGAGAAAAATGGCAAAAATCGACCGGTTGTACATCGCAACGGCACTGTCTTTGTTGGTCATCGGCATGGCACTCGGCTTCTACATGGGCGCGGCGGGCGACGGCACCGTTCGCGATGCCCATGTCGCGATTCTCCTCCCGGGCTTCGTAACTTTGGCAGTCTACGGCGTGATCTATCGCCTATGGCCGGCGATGAAAGAGAGTCCCCTTGCGCGCGTGCAATTCTGGAGCGCGGCGATCGGCGCAGCCTTCATGATCGTCGGCGCCTATCTGTTCCAGGTTGAGATGAATGTGATCGTCATCGCCATAGGTTCGGTGCTCGCGATCCTTGCCGCGGTTTTGATGACGATACTGTTCTGGACCCGAAGCGAAGCCTAGAAAATCACTTCATGACATAGCGCATCAAAGTCCGCGGACCGACTTCGGCCCCGTAGATGATGCCGTCCTTGTCGGCGGCGACACCTTCGGCCGCGCTGGTCGTGTCGGACTTGTCGACCGGATCGGGGATGAAATATTTCACCGATCCGTCTTTGGCGCTGCCCACACGAATGCCGCGTTTCCAGCCGTCATGATTCTTGGACACCGATTCGGATTCGGAATCCGTGACATAGATCGTGTCCTTGGCGTCGATATAGATGCCGCTGGGGCGGCTGAACTGCGGCCAGGATTCCAGGAATTTGCCGTCGGTATCGAAAATCTGGATGCGGTTGTTGTTGCGGTCGCCGACGAACAGCCGCCCGCGCGAATCCATGGCGAGCGCGTGCGGGATGTCGAACTGGCCCGGGCCCGTGCCTTTGACGCCCCATTCCTTGATGTACTTGCCGCTTTTGTCGAACTTCACGATGCGGTTGTTCGACATGCCGCCATGGCCGTCGGCGACGAAGATATCGCCATTGGGCGCAACCAGCACATCGGATGGCATGTTGAAGGTGTCATGGCCGGTGCCGGCGACGCCCGGCTTGCCCAGCCGCATCAGGACGTTTCCATCGGGGCTGAACTTGATCACCTGTTGGCCCATGCCGTCTTTGCCCTGGCCGTCGGTCACCCACACATTTCCTTCGCGGTCCACATTGATCCCGTGCGGGAAGACAAACATCCCATGGCCGAATGCCTTCACAAGCTTGCCGGAGGCATCGAATTTCAGGATCGGATCGAGGCTGGAGCCGGCACAGGAATTCTGCCCGCAGCGTTCCGCCACCCAGACGCTCTTGCCGTCCGGATCGATGTCGACTCCGGCGGCGGCGCCCCAGAACCGTTCCGCGGGCATCTTCGCCCAGTTTCCCACGCGCTGATAAGCGTCGGGGAGATTGTTGGTCGGTGCGCCGGTTTGCGCAAACACGACACCCGAAACGACAACCAAGGTTGCGATCGCTGCCGTGTGCAGCGCCAAGCGCTTTGCAAACATCGTGTCTTCTCCCTGTGAGCTATTTTTTCATGACGTAGCGCATCATGCGTTTCGGGCCGACTTCGGCGCCATAGATGATGCCGTCCTTGTCGGCGGCGCAGCCTTCCGCGGCGCTCGTACCCTTCTCCGTGTGGTCGGGATCGGGAATGAGATATTTCACCGACCCGTCCTTCGCGCTTCCGACGCGGATGCCGCGCGTCCAGTCTTGATGGGCCTCCGATGCCGAACCCGATTCCGAATCGCAGACATAGATGACGTCGTTCTTGTCGATGTAGATGCCGCTCGGCCGCGAGAATTGTTCCCAGGAATCGAGGAGCTTCCCGTCCTGGTCGAAGATGTCGATGCGGTTGTTGTCGCGATTGGCCACGAACAGCCGTCCGCGCGAATCCATTGCCAGCGAGTGAAGCGAGGAGAACGCGCCGGGCCCGCTTCCCGGATGTCCCCATTGCTTGATGAACTTGCCGTTCTTGTCGAATTTGACGATGCGCTCATTCGTACCGTCGCCGTGGCCGTCAGAGACGAAGATGTCGCCATTGTTTGCGACCACCACATCTGAAGGCGCGTTGAAATGCGTGGCGTCATTGCCGTTCACGCCCGGCGTACCGATCTTCATCAGCAATTTGCCGTTCTTGTCGAATTTCTGCACCGTCTGGCCGATGCCGATAGCGCCCTTGCCGCGGCCATCGCCGAGCACCGCGTCGGTCACCCAGATATTTTCATCCGGATCGACATAGATCCCGTGGGGGAAGGCGAACATCCCCTTGCCGAAACTTTTGACGAGCTTGCCGGAGGTGTCGAATTTCAGGATAGGATCGAGATTGGAGCCCACGCAGGTGTTGGTGCCGCAGCGGTCGACGGCCCAGACGCTCTTGCCGTCCGGAGCGATATCGACGCCCGCGGTCGAGCCCCAATGGCGACCGTCGGGCATCTTCGCCCAATCACTGATCGACTGGTAGGGATTGGGAAGATTATTGGTCGGCTGGCTGATCTGCAGGGCGAAAGCCGCCCCCGACAGCGCCAGCACGACCGCCACTGCGCTACCCGCCATCCACTTCGTCCGCGCCATTGAACCCCTCCAGTTTTGAATTTGTCTCCTGGAAGGGGTTTTACACCTCGGGGGAAGAACCCGCCACTCTGGCTTGGTCGTGGATGATCGGGGGGAATCTTACCGGCAGAAATTCAGCGCAAATGGCCCGATGCGCGCAAGATGAAGCCCAAAATCTGGGCCACCACGCGATAGAGCTGCTCAGGAATCTCTTCATCCAGCTCGAGCGCCGAGAGCGCCTCGGCAAGCTCGGGATTCTGTTCCAGCGGAACGCCATGCTCCCGCGCCACGTCGATGATTTTCTGGCCGAGCCAGCCGCGCCCGGTTGCCACCACGCGCGGCGCCGCATCCTTAGTCTTGTCGTAGCGGAGCGCGACCGCGAGCTTATTGGGGCGCTCGCTCATGATGCGCGATCCAGGAATTGTCCGGCAGGCGTGACCTTGCGGTGCGGCGCACCCAGACAGAAGGCGACTTCGGGAACGACATCGGATTCCTTGAGCGCCTGGCTGAGCAGCTTTTCGTTCTGGCGCAGGATGTGAACGCTGGCTTCCCGCTCCGCCCACAGCGTGACCCATGCGCGTCCGTCCATCAGTACGATCTGAGCGTGAACGGGACCGATCGGCTCGATATCGAGCGAAAAACGCGCCCGCCATGCCGGCCCCGATTGCTCGGCTTTGCTGCCGCGGCCATCGCGGCGGATTTCGAATTGGGCGATGGCGCTGCCCTGTGGTGTCGAGAATGGTATCTCGAACATCAAACGCGGACCCTGATCCGCATGGTGGGCGCTGCCCTGTGGCGAGTCGGGAAGGGAGGCGATCTGGAGCAATTTCAGATGCGCCAACGCTGCCTCGGTATGGTTCAACAGAACTTCGCCGACGAGACGCGGACTGGCGCCGGCAGGCAATGTCGATGGCAGCGCCGGCTGCGCGCTGGTCGGGCCGCCACGATAGGGTGGCGGAGGGGGAGCGTTTGCCGCCGTCGGCCTTTGCTCGGGCGCGGGATTCTTTCCGCTTTCGGGCGCGTAGGGCTGCGGGGGGACATTGCCGAGGGATGTCTTTAGGAGCTGCTGGAACAAAGCCGGCGCAAGTTTGAGATCTGTTCCGGCCGGAAGCGCCCCGGCGCTTGCCGGAACGGACGGCGATATGTTGGCCCCCGACTCCGGCGTCTCGGATTGCTGTGGCATCGCATTGATTGATTCGGACATCGCTTCAGGCGCGGCGGCAATTGGCGCGGACGGCTGGACTGTTGCTGTTTGGATGATGTTTGGCGCGCCCCGCACGCTCGTCTCAGAAGAGACCGGCGCCGAAGGCATCGGCGCTGAAGACACTGGCGCTTCAGGCGCCGCAACGACAGACACCGGCGCGAAAGATGGCGGGGCTGCTGCCGCGCGATAAGTCGGCGGCGGAGAATTGTTGGGCGGGGTCCGCGGCGGCTCGGACACGACACTCTTCGCCGAAGTGGGCGGAACATCGGGCTGTGTTGGAGCGGCGGCGGGGGATGGCTTCACGGTCTGCTGAAGCATCGGCGCCGCAGTTTTGCTCATGGCGGCGGGCGAGGGCTCGGGCACCGGAGGCGTCATCGCTAGACGCGGCAGTATGGGGGCGCGCTCGGCAGTTGTCGTGGAATTCTGCGGCGCGCTCGCCATCGCTTCGGACGAGGATGGGAATTGCGCTTGCTGCGATACGGATGATCCGGCTGTGGCCTTCGCCGGGCCCTGCGGACTTGCCGCCGGAGACGAAGATGTCGACACGGGCACGGCTGGCATGGGGGGAGCACTGGCGGCGGCAAGGCCCCGGTAGGTTTGCGGCGCGGGATTGTCGGACGGGATTCGCAAAGGCGCGGGCGGAACATCTTTTGCCGCAACGGGAGCCTGCGGTTGCGCAGGGGTATCGGACAGCCATGTCGTCAACACCTGCCGAAGCACCAATAGCGCCGTCTTGATATCCGTTGCCGCCGGAGGAATCTGCGCTGCGGCATTTGCCGACTGCAAACCCGCCGCCGCTTTGGCCTCCGAAAAGAGTCCCGAATTGGTGAGCGCTGCCTTGATGTCGGCGCCGGTGATTTGCTCATCCAGCGGGCTGCGCAAGGCGAGGATGTCGAGAATCGCGGCTTGCACCGGCGGCGGCAGATCTTGCGTTTGTTGTGCCTGAACCAGATCGGCTAACAGGGGTGCGAGGCCACCCTGGCTCGCTGCAGCGCTCGGCAGAGCGGCAATCACCGATTGCGCCAGTGCCGTCTCCGCTGCCGCCAGATTCTGTAATGCGTTCAGCACGGCCTCGGATTCGGTGATGACCGCAGGCTGAGACGGCGGCGATGGGGTCTGGGCCGCGTTGTCGGAGGCCACAGGGCCTACCGCTGGAACCACCCCAGCAGGCAGGGGCGAAGCCGATGACGGGATAATGGTCAAAAGAGCATCCCAACAACAGGGTCACGCTCTCAACTCTAGACGAGGCCTATGAAGCGGAGCTTAACCACAATCCGCTCGCCAGTTCCGCGGGCCCGAGGGAAATAGGCCGGAATGGTTCCCAAGCATTTAACGGACAATCTTGGCCTCAGTTGCGCAGCTGCCCGCGCAATGGGAAGGTAGAAGCGCGCGAGCTTAAGAGCACAAACCCAATCATGCAGCCGATATTCATCGAAAAGATTTCGCGTTTCTGTCTGGTCGTGTTCTCTCTCGTGATGGCGTTCGCCACCTTCGCCTGTTTCTATTATTCCCTATCGCAACTGAACGGTATCAATTTTGCCATGCCGGCTCCGAGTGTCGTCGCCGGCATTCTTGCTGTGGTTATCCTGACGGTCGTTGCCTTCTTGAGGAGCCGGATCGCCGCGATTTTTCAGGAAATTGAACATGTCCCTCATCTGTTCGGGATCGCGCTGGTCTCGGGCGTCGCGATCCGCATCGCTTGGTGGTGGCTCACCCTACCCGAGATTCAGGTCAGCGACGGGGACTCCTATCTCAGATTGGCGAACATGCTGTATGCAGGGAAGGATTACCTGCTCCTCGGCCACGCCTTCTGGCCTCCCGGTACGCCGCTGATCTACGCGGCATTTCTTTTTGTTCTGGGCCCGCATGGCTGGCTGGCACTGGCGGTCAACCTGGTATCGTTTGTCGTCTGCGCAGCATCGATTCGCGCCATCGTTGCTCGCCTGGAGATGCCTCGCTCATTTGCGGGGCTCAGCGTCGCATTGCTCGCGATTTGGCCGGAGTTGTTCGTTGCAGCCGGACAGGTCAGCAAGGAAAGTTTGCTCTTAAGTTTGTTGTCCGGCGGGTTTGCGCTTCTGCTCTCCAAGAATTCCTGGTTATCGATCGCGAGCGGCATCGTATGCGGTCTGGCTGCGCTCACCCAGCGGGCGCTGCTGTTCTTAGCGTTGCTGTTCGGGGTCGGCATCGCGGCAATGGAGCTCACATCCAGGCAGAAATTGTTCCGCTTATTCGCGATTGTGCTCGGCATGGCCCTGGTGATTACGCCTTGGACATACCGCAACTATCGCATATTCGGGG
>JAXDMY010000098.1:0-8397 GCA_034665805.1 Alphaproteobacteria bacterium | reverse complement strand
AATCTCGGTATCCGCGGCGAGACCAGCGTGCAGATCGCCAAGCGCTGGCGCGCCGAGGCCGAGCCTCGCCAATCGCCGCAGCAAGAGGGGCGGCTGGTGTTCGAGTTCGGCGTCAACGATGTGCGCGAGGTGAATGGCAAACGCCAATTGGAAGCGGCGCAATCGCTCGCCGCCGCGCGCGACATGCTGGGCGCCGCGTCGCGCTGGAAACCGACGCTGATGATCGGACCGCCCCCCGGAGACGATCAACCGCGCAATCAGCGCGTCAAGGAACTGTCCGGACAGCTCGCGAGTTTGTGCGCGGAGTTGAACGTGCCCTATTTCGATTCCTACACGGCGCTGCTTGGCTCGCCTGTTTGGATGCCCAGCGTCAAATCCGTGGACGACACGCACCCGTCCGCCGCGGGCTATGCCGAATGGGCGCGCCTGATCGGGGCATGGCCGGCATGGCTTGAGTGGCTGCCATGAGCGCTCTTCGAAAGGCGTTGATCGGCGTTGCTCTGCTGATCGCCGGCTCTGCGCCGGTCCGCGCGGCGGACGCGATGATGCCGCTCGACGATTACAACATTCGACGCGCCATCATCCTCCAATGTCATATGACGCAAAGCCCGGCCGACATCGCGTTTCTTGCCAGGGAAGATGCCGTGCGCCGCACCGCTTTGGTGCAATTGCGGGCGCAACTCGACGCATCCGATCCCGCGCATCGCGCCGAGAACGCCAAGAAAGCCGACGACATGCTGCAATCCCGGCGCGCGGCCCGGGACTATGACATTTCAGAGCAGGTCCGCAATTACGGCTGTCCGTGGCTGGAAGGCAAACTCTAGGCCGCCTGGGGCTTGCGCGGATTGTAGTTCAGCACAGGGCCCAGCCAGCGTTCGGCCTCGACGAGCGTCCAGTTCTTGCGGCGGGCATAATCTTCGACCTGGTCGCGCTCGACCTTGCCGACGCCGAAATAGCGGGATTCCGGATGACTGAGATATAATCCGGACACGGACGAACCGGGCCACATGGCGTAGTTTTCGGTGAGCTTCACGCCCGATGTCTTTTCCGCATCGAGCACACGGAACAACGTGCCCTTCTCGGTGTGGTCGGGTTGTGCTGGGTAGCCGGGCGCTGGCCGGATGCCGCTATAGGCTTCGGCGATCAGCTCCTCATTGGACAGAGTCTCGTCCGGCGCATAGCCCCAGAATTCCTTGCGCACGCGCTGGTGCATGCGTTCGGCAAAGGCTTCGGCCAGCCGGTCCGCTAGCGCGCTCAACAGAATCGCGTTGTAATCGTCCTTGTCGGCCTTGAAACGCTCCGCGATCGCCTCTTCGCCGAAGCCGGTCGTCACCACGAAACCGCCGACATAATCTTCCTTGCCGATGCCGGCCGGCGCGACAAAATCGGAAAGCGCCAGATTGGCCGTTTGACGCTCGCGCGCCACCTGCTGGCGCAGCGTGTGGAACGTCGCAAGCCGTGTCTTCCGCGTCTCGTCCGTATACAGAACGATGTCCTCGCCTTCCGATTCGGCCGGCCAGAAACCGATGCAAGCCCGCGCCGTGAGCCATTTCTCCTGAACGATGCGCGCCAGCATCCCTTGCGCATCGGCGAACAGAGAGCGCGCGACAACGCCCGACTTCTCATCATCCAGAATGGCGGGATAGCGCCCTTTCATCTCCCAGGCCTGGAAGAAGGGCGACCAGTCGATATAGGGCACGAGCTCGCCCAAATCATAGGCGTCGAAACTGCGAGGGCCCAGGAAACGCGGCGCGGGCGGCGTGTAGGAGGCCCAGTCCGGTGCAAACCGGTTGGCGCGCGCCTGACCCAAAGTCAGCCGCCGCTGCGGCCCACGATTGACATCATGCGAGGCAATCAGGCGGGCATATTCGGTTCGGACGTCGCCGATAAAGGAGGCGCGCGTCTCCTTCGATATGAGGCTCGCCACCACGCCCACGGCGCGCGAGGCATCCGTCACGTAGACGGTCTGCCCGCGCGTATAATTGGGATGGATCTTCACCGCGGTATGGACTCGGCTGGTGGTGGCGCCGCCGATCAGAAGCGGAATGTCGAAACCTTCGCGCTCCATCTCGGCGGCGACATGGCACATCTCATCGAGCGAGGGCGTGATCAGGCCGGAAAGACCGATGACGTCGGCCTTTTTCTCGCGCGCGGTTTCGAGGATGCGCGCCGCCGAGACCATGACTCCCAAATCCTCGACCTCATAGCCGTTGCATTGCAGCACCACGCCGACAATGTTCTTGCCGATGTCGTGCACATCGCCCTTGACGGTCGCCATCACGATGCGGCCGGCGGATTCACGTTTCGCGCCCAGCTTCTCGGCTTCCATGAAGGGGATGAGATAGGCGACCGCCTTTTTCATCACGCGGGCCGATTTCACCACCTGGGGCAGGAACATCTTGCCGGCGCCGAAGAGATCGCCCACCATGTTCATGCCGGTCATCAGCGGCCCTTCGATCACGTCGAGCGGACGCTTGGCACCCAGCCGCGCCTCCTCGACGTCGTCCATCACGAAATCGGCGATGCCGTGAACAAGCGCATGCGTCAGCCGCTCGCCCACGGGCAGCGCACGCCAAGCCAGCGTGACTTCGGGTGCGGCTTCGGCACCGGAGCTGCGATATTTCTGGGCCAGCTCCAGGAGGCGCTCGGTGGCCTCGGGCCGCCGGTTGAACAGCACGTCCTCGATAGCGTCGCGCAATTCGATCGGAATGTCTTCGTAAACCGGAAGATTGCCCGCGTTCACGATGCCCATATCCATGCCGGCCTTAATCGCATGATAGAGGAAGGCCGAATGCATCGCTTCGCGCACGCGGTCATTGCCGCGGAAGGAAAAGGAGAAGTTGGAGACGCCGCCCGACACATGGGTGAAGGGCAGCGCCTGGCGGATACGCGTCACCGCGTCGACATAGGCGCGGCCGTAATCATAATGTTCCTCGATTCCCGTCGCGACGGCGAAAATATTGGGATCGAAGATGATGTCCTCGGGCGGAAAACCTACGCGGTCGACCAATATGTCGTAGGCCCGGCGGCAGATCTGGAATTTGCGCTCGGCCGTATCGGCCTGGCCCTTTTCGTCGAACGCCATGACCACCACCGCGGCGCCATATCGCCGGACCTTTTCGGCGGATGCGACGAACGCTTCCTCGCCTTCCTTCAAGCTGATCGAATTCACGATCGACTTGCCCTGCACGCATTTCAGTCCGGCCTCGATGACGCTCCATTTGGAGGAATCGATCATCACGGGGACGCGCGCGATATCGGGCTCGCCGGCGGCGAGATTGAGGAAGCGCGCCATGGTGGCTTCCGAATCGATCAGGCCCTCATCCATGTTGATGTCGATAAGCTGCGCCCCGCTTTCGACCTGACTGCGCGCGACCTCAAGGGCGCCTTCGAAATCGCCGGCCGTGATCAATTTGCGGAACTTGGCCGAGCCCGTGATGTTGGTCCGCTCGCCGACATTCACGAAATTCATTTCCGGCGTCAGGGTGAAGGCTTCAAGACCGGAGAGCCGCAGCCGCCGAGGCTTGTCGGGAACCTTGCGCGGCGGCAGACCGGCGACCGTCTCGGCGAAAGCCCTGATGTGCTCCGGCGTCGTGCCGCAACATCCTCCGACGATGTTGACCAGGCCCTCACGAGCGAATTCGCCGATATGGGCCGCCATGGATTCGGGCGTCTCGTCATAGCCGCCGAACGCATTGGGCAGGCCGGCATTGGGATGGGCGCTCGTCAGGGTGTCGGCGATCTCGGAAAGATCGGACACATGAGGACGCAGCTCCTTGGGACCCAATGCGCAATTCAGGCCAATGGCAAAGGGATTGGCATGGCGGACGGAATGCCAGAACGCCTGGGTGGTCTGCCCCGTGAGGGTTCGCCCCGACAGATCAGTGATCGTGCCGGAGATCCACACCGGCAGGCGCTCGCCTTCTTGCGCGAACACCTCCTCGATGCCGTAGATCGCCGCCTTGGCGTTGAGCGTGTCGAACACCGTCTCGATCATGATGAGATCGGCGCCGCCGCGGATCAGCGCGCGCGTCGAATCGGCATAGGTCGCCGCCAGCGCATCGAAGCTGGTATTGCGGTAACCCGCATCGTTCACATCGGGCGAAAGCGAGGCGGTCCGGTTGGTCGGGCCCAGCACGCCCGCCACGAAACGCGGCCGGTCCGGCGTCGAAAATTCGTCGCAGACTTCGCGCGCCAGACGCGCCGCCGTCTCGTTCAGCTCGACGACCAGCGACTCCAGGCCATAATCGGCCTGGCTGATCGAGGTGGAATTGAAGCTATTACTCTCGATGATGTCCGCGCCGGCGTGCAGATAGGCGCGGCCGATTTCGCGAATGATGTCGGGCTGGGTCAGCACCAGAAGATCATTGTTGCCCTTGAGGTCGCGCGCATGGTCGCGCAACCGGGCCCCGCGAAAATCCGCCTCGCTCAAATGGTAGTTCTGGATCATCACGCCCCAGGCGCCGTCGAGCACAAGAATGCGCTTGCGCGCCTCACGCTTCAGCCAATCAAGGCGTTTGCTGCGCGCCTCGTTCATGCCGCTACCGGATTCTGTCCGGCGGGCTTGATGCCCAGAATGCTGCACACCGCGAAGGTCAGCTCGGCCTGATTGAGCGTGTAGAAGTGAAACTGATCGAACCCTTCCGCTTTCAGCTCGCGGACCTGTTCCACCAGCACCGCAGATGCGAGGAGCTTGCGGCTCTCCAGATCGTCGTCGAGCCCGTCATAGAGAGCCCTCAGCCAATCGGGCACGCCGGCGCCGCAGCGCTGGGCCATGCGCGACACACCTTTGAAATTCGTCGTCGGCATCAGGCCGGGCACGATGGGAACATGGATGCCCGCCCGCTGCGCCCGGTCGCGGAGCCGCGCGAAAACCTCGTTGTCGAAGGCAAATTGAGTGATGGCGCGACCGGCCCCTGCGCCCACCTTGGCTTTCAGGACTTCCAGGTCCCATTCCAAGGACGGGGAATCGGGATGTTTTTCCGGATAGGCCGAGACGCTGACTTCAAAAGGCGCAATGGCGCGAATGGCGGCAACCAGCTCGGCTGTCGTCCGATAACCGTCGTTGTGCGCACAATAGCCGGCGCCCAGCTCTGGCATGTCGCCGCGCAAGGCCACGATGTGGCGAACGCCGGCATCCCAGTAATCGCGGATGACGGCATCCACGGCCTCGCGCGGGGCGCCGACGCAGGTGAGATGGGCGGCCGGCTTCAACGCCGTTTCATCGATCAGACGTTTCACCGTTGCGTGCGTGCGATCACGCGTCGAGCCGCCCGCGCCATAGGTGACGGAGACAAAATGCGGGCGCAGCGGCGCCAGGCGGCGGATGGCATTCCACAGCTGCGTTTCCATCTCCGCCGTCTTGGGCGGAAAAAATTCAAACGACACCGCGCTTGTCCCGGCGGGCCCGGCAAGGCGTTGCAAGCTCATGCCGCGGCCTCGATCTTCTTGCGCCGCGCGGTGACGCCTGGGGTTTCCGCCACCCAGACCATGACCGTCAATGTTTCGGCGCCGGAGCGGGGCTCAAGCGATTCCGTCGCCACCGGTTTCAGCCCCGCCAGCTTGAACCAGCCCAGCACCTCGTGTTCGGAAAATCCTAGTCGCCGATGGGCGTGCTCATTGCGCAGGAATTCGAGATTATGCGGCGCAAAGTCGACGATCATGATGCGCCCGCCCGGCTTCAAGACGCGAATGGCCTCGCGGAGGGCGGCTTGCGGATCGTCGAGATAATGCAGCACCTGATGAAAGAGGATCGCGTCAAAACCGCTCCTCGCCTCCCCATCGGCAAATGGAAGGCGATAAGCATCGCCGCGACGCACCTGACAGTTGAACGCGCCGGCGTTTCCCAGCCGGTCGCGCGCGATCGCCAACATTTCCGGACTGACATCGATTCCGATGCCGCGTTTGATGTGAGGCGCAAGCAATTCCAGCATGCGACCGGTGCCCGTGCCGGCATCCAGCACATAATCGAGCCGCTCTTGTTCGAGCAAACGAACAATGAGCCGCTCGACATCGGCTTCGGGCACATGCAGCGAACGGATGCGCTCCCATCGCGGGGCATTGGCGCGGAAATAGGCCGCAGCCTCTTGAGCGCGCTGCGCCCGCACCTGGGCAAGACGACGCTGGTCGTCGATCAGCACGGGATCGTTCTCCGAATCGACCAGCCCGGGCAGCGCGCGCGCAAGGTCCGCCGCTTCCCCCTGATCGGCCGCGCGGTAGAAGACCCACGCCCCTTCCTTGAAGCGTTCGAGCAAGCCCGCTTCGCATAGAAGCTTTAAATGGCGGCTGACCCGCGGTTGGCTCTGACCAAGGATTTCCGTCAGCTCGCTGACGGTCAGCTCGGCCTTGACCAGCAACAGGAGAAGGCGCAGGCGCGTCGCATCGCCGGCCGCACGCAACATCCCCAGAAGCCTCTCCATGCCGCTCATTCTCCTGTCAGAAAGCAATGTTACATAAACATATCTTTATATCCTTATGCAACACCCCTAATAAAATGCTACCTTCGGTCAACAATCCGGCAAGCTCTTATGTGCTAAATATGGTTACCAAGGGGGCGTTGGGGGATTCGGGTTCGTGTGCCAGTCAGAAGATAATCAAGGACATTCCAACACAATGCGTCTCTTCAAAGCGTTTTTCGTGGCCGCCCTGGCAGGCGTCTTGCTGTCCGGTTGCGCAAGCATGCCGGCCGTTGATGGCCCCCAGGCCGTCAATGATCCACTCGAGGGGTTCAACCGGGTCAGTTTCGACGCGACGTTGGCTCTCGACAGAGCCCTCCTTCGCCCGACGGCACTGGCCTATCGCACGGTATTTCCCGCCTTTATGCGGGATTCACTTCGCAATTTCCTGAACAATCTCGGCTCGCCGGTCATCCTGGCCAATGACGTTCTGCAGGGAGACGTCACCCGCGCCGGCGATACGTTGATTCGGATGGGCGTGAATTCGACGCTCGGCCTCGGCGGTCTGGTGGATGTGGCCAAACGCTGGGGCTATATGCGCCATTCCGAGGATTTCGGGCAGACTTTGGCCGTTTATGGCGTCGGAGAAGGCCCTTACCTCTTTGTCCCCCTGCTCGGCCCCGGCAATCCGCGCGATGTTGTGGGTTGGGTCGTCGATCTGGCTTTCGATCCGTTAACTTACGCCCAATGGCGCGAGAAATTCCTTTGGCAGTTCGGGCGCGCGGGCGTCGATCTTATCGATTTGCGCGCGCGCAATATCGAGACGCTCGATGAAATCGAGAAAACGTCATTGGACTATTATGCGTCGGTGCGTAGCCTTTATCGTCAATCACGCAATAATGAAATCAGGAACGGAGCAACCGAGGTTCAGGATTTGCCGGATTTCTAGTGTGGTGGATTTGAATCCATTCGCCACACCAGTCTGTGTTGGGATATTGCCATTGCAGGAACGAAACCGGTCTCCGCACGTTTGCCATTTTGGGGATACACGGTTCCCGTGAGAATTTTAGGAGAGAGTTTCATGACGTCGTATTCGCGCGCGGTGCTTCCACCTTGGGCTGCCAATCTGATTTGGCCTTTGGTCATGCTCGTGGCGATCATTTTCTCAGCCCCCGCCGCCTTCGCCGCCGCCGCCACCCCGGCGGAGACCTTCGTGCAGCAGAACATCGACAAGGGCTACGCCATCCTCAACGCTTCGCTTTCCGACGAACAGCGGCGCGCGCAATTCCGCACCTTCATGCTGGCCCTCACCGACACGCGGCGCATCGGCATGTTTACGCTCGGGCAATATGCGAACGGCGCCTCGAAAGCCGATTTGGATAAGTTCACCGACGCTTTCATCGATTACGCGGTGGCGGTCTATGAATCGCGGCTGAGCAAATATAAGGGCCAAACTCTCAAAGTGACCGGCTCGAGCGAGCGTGCCGCGGACGATGTCGTCGTCAACGCCGACGTGGTCAATCCCAATTCCTCGAACGGTCAGCCCTTCAAGGTGGGCTTCCGCGTGCGCAAGACCTCCGACGGACGCCCGATCATCACCGACATGCAAGTGGAGGGCGTGTGGCTTGCGCTATCGCAGCGCTCCGATTTCACCGGCTTCCTGCAGCAGCACGGCGGCAGCCTTGCGGCGCTCACGGAGAATCTGCACATGCAGGCGCAGCAGATTCACGCCAGCGCGGGCGAAGGATCGCGGCAAGCCCAAAAGTGATAATTCGGAAAATCGTCTGATCAATGGCCGGCCTCTCGCCGGCCATTTTTATGCGCGGGCGAAGCGCTTGTACTTGATCCGGTGGGGGGTATCGGCGCCCATACCAAGGCGGCGCTTGCGATCCGCTTCATAGTCCTGGTAATTGCCCTCGAACCACTCGGCATGGGACTCGCCTTCAAAGGCGAGGATGTGGGTCGCGATGCGGTCGAGAAACCAGCGATCGTGCGTGATGAT
>JAXDMY010000097.1:0-3405 GCA_034665805.1 Alphaproteobacteria bacterium | reverse complement strand
TTGCGCGACGACAAACCGGCCAGCGCCGTCACGGTGGAACAGATGATGCCGGTGCAAGAAGCAGAGGAACGCTCGGAAGGCGAGAAAGACATGAGGCAAACAGCCCAAACATCGGCGAACGCCAAATCGTCGAAAAGGCCCACCGCGCGGGCAGACAATGTCGTCGCGGGCATCACCATCAGCCATCCCGAAAAAGTTCTGTGGCCCGCGACGAAGGCGGGCGGCCCGGTCACCAAGCTCGACCTCGCTCGCTATTACGAGAAAATCGCCCCGCTCATCTTGCCGCATATCGCGCTCAGGCCGATCTCGATGGTGCGGGCGCCGGAGGGAATCGGCGGCGAGCGCTTTTTCCAACGCCATGTGCTCGCGGGCGCATCGGGAGTCGTGCCCATTCCGGCCGCGGGCGAGAAGCAACCCTTTCACGCCATCGACAGCGTGGAAGGCCTGGTGTCCCTTGCCCAGGCGGCGGTATTGGAGATTCACCCCTGGGGCTGCAAACCGAAGGATCCCGAAACGCCGGAGCGTTTGATCTTCGATCTCGATCCGGCGCCCGAATTGCCCTTCGATCGTGTGATGGACGCCGCCAAGGAGCTGCGTGACGTGCTGATGGCCTGCGGGCTGACGCCCTTTGTGAAGACCACCGGCGGCAAAGGCATGCATGTGGTGGTCGCGATCAAGGGCACACCAAAGAAACCCGTGACTTGGGACGATGCCAAGGCCTTCGCGCTCGACGTTTCGGAAAGGATCGCGCGGGCGGCGCCCGACCGTTACGTCACCAACATGTCCAAGAAACAGCGCGGAGGGAAAATCTTCCTCGATTATTTGCGCAATGGCCGGGGCGCGACCGCGGTCGCTCCCTGGTCGCCGCGGGCGCGCGAAGGCGCGACCATCGCCGTGCCGCTTGTCTGGAACCAATTGCGCAAAGGGCTCGATCCGTCGGCGTTCACAATTCCAACGGCCAATGCGGTGTTGAAGCGGCCCGATCCATGGAAGGAACTGGCCGCCTCGGCGGTGGCGTTGGACGCAGCATGGAAGAAGCTCAAAGCGCTCTAACGCGCGCGCTTCTTGGGCGGTTTGGCTGGGGCCACTGCAGGTTTGGAAGAGGTGCGCTTGGCAGGCTCGCCTTTGGCGCCGAGGCTCTTCTTCAAGGCGGCCATCAGATCGATGACATTGCTAGGCTCGGCCGGAGGCGCCGAAACCGTCGGCTTCTCGCCCTTCTCTTTGCGCCGAATGAGATCGCGCAGCGATTCCTCATAGCGGTCGCGGAATTCATCGGGGTCGAAGGGGCCTTCCAATTGCGCGATGATCTTTTCCGCGATCTCGACCATCTGCTTGTCCGGCTTCATGTCCGGAATCGATTCGAGCGCTTTCTGCAGATTGACGACCTCATCGCGCATCCTGAGCGAATGGACCAGAAGCCCTTTCTCGCGCGGCTCCATCGCCATCAGCCTTTCGCGCGTGTGCATCACCACGCGCCCCAAGGCGACGCGATGGGTTTGTTTCATCGCCTCGCGAATGACCGCATAGGCGTTGACGGCGATATCGTCCGTGGGCAGAAGAATATAGGGCGTGTCGAAAAACAGTCGATCGATGGAATCCGCGTCCACGAAGCGCTCGATGTCGAGCGTGTGGGTGGTCTCCAGCTTCACCGCATCGAGCTCTTCGTCCTGGATGATCACATAGCGGTTTTTCTCGACCTCATAGCCGCGCACCAAATCGGCGCGGTCTACGGGCCCGGTTTCCGGATCCGTGGGGATCATGCGGATGCGATTGTTCGTTTTGGGGTTGAGCAGGTTGAAAGAGATATCGTTGGCGCGCGAGGTCGCTTTGTAGAGGGCCACCGGGCAGCTCACGAGCGATAGGCGCAGCATGCCTTGCCAGACCGGACGCGCCGACAGGCCGGGAATCCGCGGCCGCGGCGCAGGTTTGGATGTTTCAAGCTCGGGTTCGTCTTTTCTACGTTTTTTCGTGGTGGCCATTTTGCGAATCTACCCCTCAAATCTCGACTGCCCGGGATTCGGAACGTCGCCGCGCGGCGCGCGTTCCCTTCGCCGGGTGCCCTAAAGCCTGATCTACAATGAAAAAAACCAAATTCATCCAGGACGCTAAGCTCTATCCCTCCCGATATTACCGCAATCCGTCGGACGTTGTGAGAGACAGGCGCCTTACCAATGCCGACCGCCTGGAGATTCTCGCCGCCTGGGAGCGCGATGCCAGAGAGCGGCAGAATCAAGAAGAGTCGAGCCAGCCCGATCCTCTACAACTCCGCCGCATTCTCGAGGAATTGCGGCGCTCGGCAGATGGCGGGGCGAACGCCGAAGAATCCTGAATCGGCCATGAGTTCCATGAAAACTCACGTGGTTCCCCGCTCACGGAAGAATGAAAGGGCAACCTCCGGCCCCCCGGCACGTTTCCAAATAGCAAGATGTCGCGACGGAGACGGGCAGATGACGCAGGCAGATCCTTGGACAAGTACGATGAAACTGGACCGGCGCGAGACTGCCAATCACGCGGCGATACTAACGCCCGTGGAGGCAAGGCAGGGGCTCATTTCCGGGCGCGTGAGGTTGGTATTGACGATTAGCTTGATGCTATGCGTGATCGCCGGTGCCATAGCCTACGTGGTAGCCGTCTGAGGCCGACGTTTCGTGTCACGGGCGGTCCGTCGTCCGGTGCGAGAAGCATGCCAAGCCAACGCAGGCTCGGCACATGCAGGGCCACCGTGTGAACGGAGATGAGCAGCGGCACCGCGGTGATGGATGCCGCCGGGCCCCACATCCAAACCAGAGTGGCGACCGTCAGGAATATCGCGACGGGCGAGATCACGATGCGCCGAGACAATAGCCAGGGCTGCACCAGATTGGCTTCGACCGTGTTGAGCCCCAGCAAAATCGCCGGCGGAACGAGCCCCAAAAGGACCGTTTTTGCGGTTGCCAGACCCACCAATGCTGCGAGCACGATCACGGTCGTGGGCCCGATGACCGGGATGAAGTTCATAAGGCCGAAGGCGATACCCCAGAGTATCGCGTCACTGATATGCGCGAGCGAGAAACACAACGCGGTCACCGCGGCTAGTCCGATATTGATCAGCGATAGCGTGAAGAGGTAACCGGAGACCCGGCTCCTCACATTGCGGCAGATCCGCGCCATCCGCAGCCGGTTCTGAAATGTGCGGGGCAACAGGATGAGCTGGATCGTGTAACGCCGCCGGCAGGCCAGGAGAAATATCGTCAGCACTGTGACGTAGACACCCTTCCCCACGATACCCGGGGCGTTGCGCGCAGCCTTCACGATCAGGCCATCCGATACGGAGACGCTGCGGACGGGTGCCGGGCCGCTCGCGCCCACTTGCGCCAGGCGGTCCGAGACGCTTTCCACGGCCGCAATCTGACGTGTGAGCGGGCG
>JAXDMY010000096.1:0-15677 GCA_034665805.1 Alphaproteobacteria bacterium | reverse complement strand
CTCTCAGGCTCGTGGGCTCGCGCTGCTCGGCAGGGCGGTGGGCGTATACCTGAATGGTACGAACTTTTGGCGAGGAGTGCCGGAGAGCGTGTGGGAGTATTCCATCGGCAGTTATCAGGTGATCAAGAAATGGCTGTCTTATCGTGAGGAGCCACTCTTGGGCCGTCCGCTAACAAAAGACGAAGCGCGTGAGGTCACGGCGATGGTCCGCCGTCTCACCGCCATCCTGCTGATGACCGACGAACTTGATGCTAACTACATCGCGATTCGTGACTCTGCCTATACGTTTAATTCGTAGTCTATGCGCTCCTGCTTTTGGAATTGTTCACCGAACACGGCGCCGGCACACTGATCAAAGCGGGTTGAGGGCAGATCCAGGGCGCGAGATATGTTCCCCCCTGAGCCACACTTGCAGTCGATCGAGATACAGATAGACGACCGGCGTCGTGTAAAGCGTCAATACTTGGCTCAGCGCGAGTCCGCCGACCATCGCGTAGCCCAGAGGCTGACGCAGCTCTGAGCCGGTGCCCGTGCCTATCGCAAGCGGTACTCCGGCAAGGAGCGCTGCCGCCGTCGTCATCAGGATGGGGCGGAAGCGCAACAGGCATGCCTCGCGGATCGCTGCGACCGGCGCCATGTGACGGTCGCGTTCCGCCGCGATGGCAAAGTCGACAAGCATGATGCCGTTCTTCTTGACGATGCCGATCAGCAAAATGATTCCAATGATGCCGATCACCGATAAGTCCATATGCGCGAAGCGCAACGCCAACAACGCGCCGACCGCGGCTGAGGGCAGCGTCGACAATATCGTCAGCGGGTGGATGAAGCTCTCATAGAGCACGCCCAGAATGATGTAGACGACGACGAGCGCTGCGGCGATCAAGAAGGACTCGTCTGTAAGCGAAGTCTCGAACGCCTGCGCATTGCCCGTGAATCCACCGACAACCGTGCCGGGCATGCCGATCTCCCGCACAGCTTGGTTGATCGCATTGACGGCTTCGCCGAGGGCAACACCCGCTCGAAGGGTGAACGATAGTGTGACGGCCGGGAACTGTCCCTGATGCGTGACGGAGAGAGGCCCAACTTCGGTCGAATTGACGCTCACGAGCGTGGAAAGCGGCACCGCGGCACCGGTCAGCGGGGACTTCACATAGAGGCGATCCAAGGAGGCGAATGTGCCCTGCAGCTCCGGCGTGATCTCCAAAATCACCCAGTAGGTGTCGAGCTGGGTGAAATACTGCGTGATTTGCCGCTGACCGTAGGCATCATTGAGCGTGGCGTCGATCATCTGCGGCGAAATGCCGAAGCGAGAAGCCTGATCACGGTTGATCTCAATCTTCAGCTGCGGTGCGTTCGCCAGAAGATCGCTCGCCGCGTCATTGATTTGCGGCAGAGTGCTCAGCTTCTCGACCAGCTTTTCGGACCACTCGGTCAGCTCGGTGATGTTGGCATCCTGCAGCGTATATTGGAAACTGCCGCGGCGGGCCCGCCCACCAACCGTGATGTCTTGGGTCGCGTTCAGGCGCAAATTTGCTCCCTTGACCTTGGCAATTTCGGGGCGCAACCGATCGATGATCTGACTGGCCGTCAGCGTGCGCTGCTCGCGCGGTTTCAAGGCAATGAAGAAGCGTGCGGTATTTGCCGTCTGGGCATTGCCGTTGCCTCCGACGCTACCGGTCTGTGAAGCAAACCCGGCAATATCGGGATCCTTGAGGAGCACCTCGCCGAGTTCGCGCTGCAGACGCATCATCTCATCGGGTGAAACGTCCTGACCCGCCTCAGCCAGACCCTGAAGCATGCCGGTATCCTGGATAGGAAAGAATCCCTTGGGGATTTGGACGGCCATGACGACAGTCAGCGCCATCGTGGCGAAAAACACCGCCAGCGTGATCGCTTGGTGCCGCAGCACGCCATCAAGCGTGCGCCGGTAGAACGCGTGCAAACCGCCGAACCCCGCCTCGATGACGCGATTAAGCCGGCCAGGAGCGCGCGATTTCTCCCCCATGAAGCGCGCGCATAGCATCGGAGCGAGCGTCAGCGACACCAGACACGAGACGGCGACCGCCGCCGTCACGGTCAGGGCAAATTCGCGAAACAGGCGGCCTACGATCCCGCCCATGAGAAGCAGCGGAATGAATACCGCCACCAGAGAAATGCTGATGGATAGAACCGTGAAGGCGATCTGGCGCGAACCTTTGAGCGCTGCCTCCAAAGGCGAGGCGCCCTGCTCAAGGTGCCGAGAGATGTTCTCGACGACGACAATGGCGTCGTCGACGACGAAGCCGACGGCAATGGTGAGCGCCATCAGCGACAGATTGTCGAGGCTGAAATCGAGCAGATACATCACCACCCCGGCGCCGAGCAAGGCGAGAAGGATGGTGATGCTCGAGATCAGGGTGGCCCAGAGATTGCGCAGGAATAGCAGCACCACCATCACGACGAGGCCGATCGTGAGGGCCAGCGTGAACTCGACATCAGTGACGGAGGCGCGGATCGTCGTCGTGCGATCGAGAATCGTGTCGATCTTAATAGAGGGCGGGATATTTGCCGTTAGCCGCGGCAGGAGTGCCTTGATGCGCTCCACGGTGTCGATGACGTTGGCGCCTGGCTGTTTGTCCACCGACATCAGAATTGCAGGCGCATTGTCGTGAAAGGCGGCGGCATACCGATCCGTTGCGGCGGAGACCGCATGACCGACGTCTCGCACGCGGATTGGGCCGTTGTTTCTGTAAGCGAGAACGACTTCATCATATTGCTCGGCCTCGGTGAGTTGATCATTGGCGCCGATGGTGAAGCTTGTCGTGGCGCCGGTCAGCGTGCCTTTGGCGGCGTTGGTTGTGGAGCCCACCAGGGCCGTGCGAATCTCTTCGAGCGAAAGACCGCTGGCAGCGAGCTTGGCCGGGTCTACTTGGACCCGGATCGCCGGTTTCTGTTCGCCGCCGAGAGAAACCTGGGCCACGCCCGGAACTTGCGCGATCTGCTGGGCGAGAAAATTGTCCACGTACTCATCGACAGCGGTGATCGGCAGCGTGTCCGAGCGTGCCGAGAGCATGAGGATCGGTGCATCGGCGGGATTGAGTTTCTTGTAGGTCGGCGGCGATGTCATGGATTGGGGCAGGGTTTTGCCTGCGGCAGTGATTGCCGCTTGCACGTCCTGCGCCGCCGCGTCGATGTTGCGATTGAGATCGAACTGGATCGCGACCGAGGTCGCACCGAGACCGCTGAACGAGGTCATCTCCGTCACGCCGGCCACTTGCGCGAAGTGACGTTCGAGGGGAGCCGCGACCGATGATGCCATGGTTTCAGCGCTCGCCCCGGAAAGAGTCGCGGTGACCAGCACGGTCGGGAAGTCGACCTGCGGCAGCGGAGCGACCGGGAGAATGGGAAAAGCCGTCGCACCGAGGAAGGCCAAACCGATCATCAGCAGCGAGGTCGCTACTGGCCGGCGGATGAAGGGTTCGGAGAGGTTCATTTGGCGTCCCGCGATACAGCGGATGAAGGCTGCGTGATCGTTACCGGCACATTGGGCTGCAGCCTGTATTGTCCGCCGGCGACCACAGTTTCACCCGCGGTAAGCCCCCCGATGACGATCGTCACATCATCCGTTGTCGGACCGACCTGGATCGGGCGCGGCACGGCCGTGTTGTTCGCCGAGACGACCCAGGTGAACAACCCTCCCGGTCCACGCTGCACGGCCGGTGCGGGGATGGTGAGGGCGTTGCGGCGGGTCTCGATCAGCGCTCGCGCATTGACGAATTCACCGGGCCAAAGCCGGTCGTCATTGTTGGCGAAGATCGCTTTCAAACGGACGGTCGCGGTGGCTGTATCGATCGAGTTGTCGATGAGCAGAAGCCTGCCGGTGCTGAGAGCTTGGCGGTTGTCCTGGTCGAATGCGGTCACTACGACGGAGCCGCGCACCATGGCCGCGCGCACGGCATCGAGGTTGTTCGCGGGTAAGGTGAACAGGACGGCCGATGGCCGCGTCACGACCAATGTCGTGATCGCTCCTGCCTCAGACGCGCGCACCAGATTTCCGCGGTCGATGAGGCGAATACCGACGCGTCCGTCGTTCGGCGCTCGGATCGTGGTGTAGTCGAGTTGCGTCTCGGCGGTTTCGATCGCGGCCTCATCGGCGGCAATAGATGCTTTGAGCTGATCGACTTTGGCCTGCTGCTGTTCGACATCCTGCTGCGACACGAAATTCTTCTGTCCAAGCGCGGTGTATCGCGTGAGGTATTTTTCGGCGGCAACCAGCAGCGCAGCGTCCTGAGCCCTCTTGGCCTTTGCCTGGTCGAGCGCCGCGCGATAGAGCCGTGGTTCGATTTTGGCGAGCACGTCGCCTCTCTTGACCTGCTGCCCTTCGGTGAACAGCACATCCTCTAATTCACCGTCGACTTGGGAGTGGATGGCGACAGTAGATGAGGCCTGTACCGTGCCGAGTCCCGTCAAATAGACAGGGATGTCCTTGCGCGCCGCGATGGCGATGCTCACGGGGACTGCCGAAGCGGAGCGGCTCGCCTCGGCTCTATCCGCGCTTCTCGCCCAACTCCCATAGATGAAGCCACCGGCGCTGCAAAAAGCGGCCAACGTCACCATGCCGATCAAAGAGACCACTGATGCCTTAGGCAATCTATGTCTCCTGGAAATCGGTATGAAAGCAGCTTGCAGCCCTACGCAGGCCATGTACCCCTGAAGGATAGGTATTTTGGGATGGGTGGACTTGCAGCGCCAATGATTTCATCTAATCCTATGCCCAAATAAATCTTGGGGTACCCGGATGGCTTCGCGTCCGCTCTTTTTGAACGGATTGCGCGCTTTTGAGGCGGCAGCGCGCCACGGCAGCTTCACCCTGGCAGCGAAGGATTTGCACGTTACGCAAGCTGCCGTGAGCCAACAGGTGCGGCTGTTGGAAGAGCGCCTCGGCTTCGCTCTATTCCGGCGTCACGCCAACGGACTGGAACTCACCGACCAGGGCCGCGCCTTCCAGCCCGGCCTTACCGATGCCTTCGCCGCGATCGAGCGACTCACCGATTCTGTGGCGGCAATGCGGCCGGGTCCCGTGCTCACCGTCGGGGTCGCGCCAGCCTTTGCGTTGCACTGGCTGATTCCGCGCCTGGCAGATTTCAATCGCAGCCACCCTGAGGTCGAAGTGCGCATGGCCACCGGTGGTGCAAGGCTTCCGCTGCGCGACGACTGGACCTGTTCTGTGCGTCGCGGCGCCGGGTACTGGCCGGGTTATATTGCGGAGGAATTATTCCCCGCGACGCTCGTACCGGTTTGCACGCCTGCGATCGCAGAGGGCTTGCGGCATCCCAGCGATCTCAGCAAGGCCACTCTGATCGTCGTCTCCCATTTGCGCGCGCAGTGGACCTGGTGGTTCGAGGCGGTGGGTCTGAGCGCACCGGTCCAACCCGCCGCTGAAGTGTCGTTCGAGAACTCACCGATGGCAATAAAGGCGGTGCTAGATGGCATTGGTGTCGCTGTCGCGCAGCTTCCGTATGTCAGCGACGCACTTATCGCAGGCCGACTCGCTGCGCCATTTCCTATTGTGCGCCGGAAGTACGAAAGCTGGTATCTGGCCTACCGGCCGATACGTGAGGACGATCCCGCGCTTCGGGTCTTCCGCGATTGGTTACACAGCGAAGCCGAGCCGCAACGTCAAGCGTATGAGCGCTGGGCCTGACGCGGGCGCTGCCGCCTATTCCTTTAGGAAGCCGAAATAGGACAAGTGCCAGCGCATTTCCTCTTCGGAGACCGGAAAGGCGGCCCCAGCGCGCGCCATCCCGGATGTCGTCCTGAAAACGGAAAATGTGGCCTAAGCGGATGGAGAGCTGCGCCGTCTTGGATTGGAAAAACGTGCCTGGAATGAGCGCAACCTTCAGAACCGGCCGAAGCCTCTGAGCCTTCCGCCGCCGCCGCAGCTTTGCGTGGACGATGGTTGATTCGCGCCGGGGGCGCGACGCAGAGGGTTGTCGGAAGGTGACGAAGGAACCGCCGCCGCAACCTTCACGACGGGCGCGCGGATTGCGGGTGTGCTGGGTAACGCTTCTGAAATCTCCAGCACCAACTTGCGCCTTATGGCGACGGCAAATTCCTGAAAGCCTTTCGCCGGCAGCGCAAAGGCGGCCCGGCCGCCAATGACGCAGTTCATGTAATATTTGTCGAGTTCGCCGTAATAGGCGCCCCATTCGCCCGTGCCGTATTCGTCGGTGACGATGGGCAGGCCGTTGATGACGAAACCGCGGGCGACGATCTCATCGCGCACTTGCGCCACCGGTCGGCCGGTATTGTTCGGCCCGTCGCCGGATACGTCGATCGCGCGCCGCGTTCCTTCGAGATCGTTGGTCTCGATCAGTTGCGCTGCGAGAGCGAGAGCCTCGCCGATGGCCGTACCCCGGCCAGAACCGGGCGGCGCCTTCAAAAGCGCGTCCGCGAAAGCATCCGCGCTCGCCTTGTCCTTGATGACGCGCCAATTCACGGCGATCCTGGTGTAAGGCGCACTCGACCAATCCAGATAGGCGACGCCAATCCGCCCGAGCGAGCCGGACTGAATCGCGCGAACGACCTCCGGGCTGCGAAAGGCCGCGGCGACGCCCTGGCGCTGCAAGGCCGCTTCGCCTCGATCAATGCTCTGAGAATTGTCCGTCGCCAGTACGAGTTCCAAATCGACGGCTTCCGCGAAAGCCGGCGCAGACCATACCGCAAGAGCAATAGCGAGAATGATCTGGCATGATCTGCCCGCTCTTATTGGTATCATCACAGTCCGCCGCACAATCCGCCAAGAAACGTTACTCTCCTCTTGGGGCAATGCGCAACGCGATGGAAATATAGAGCGCGCAACTCACGCCAATCAAAGCGGGCTGACCGCCGCTATTCCTTCGGGAAGCTGAAATAGGACAGATGCCAGCGCATGTCCTCTTCGAAAAAGAGGAAAAGCACCGCCGGCGCGCGCCGTAGACGGTTCCATGTGAGAAGGACGTGCCTGAATAGCGAGAAGGGCGTCCAGCGTCTTATCGCTGAAATCCCTTCCGCTCCCTATAACGGGAAATCACAAGTGGGATCCTACCGACACGTGGTTAAGGGCAAGTGAAGTGCAACGCACCTATTGCGCGGCGTGCGGCCGAGAAAACCGGTGTGGTGATCACGCCGCCTTCTCTTTGGGATCGTTCAAGGTATAGCCCCGCCCCCAAATGGTCTCGATATAGTGCTCGCCGTTGCAGGCAGTCACGAGCTTCTTGCGCAATTTGCAGATGAACACATCGATGATCTTCATTTCGGGCTCGTCCATGCCGCCATAGAGATGGTTCAAGAACATCTCCTTGGTCAGCGCAGTCCCCTTGCGTAGCGATAAGAGCTCCAGAATCTGATATTCTTTGGCGGTCAGATGCACGCGCGCGCCGCCCGCCTCGACCGTTTTCGTGTCGAGATTGACCGCCAGCTCGCCGGTTGTGATGACCGACTGCGAATGTCCCTTGGACCGGCGTATCACCGCCTGGATGCGGGCAATCAACTCGTCCTTGTGGAAGGGCTTGGTCATGTAATCGTCGGCGCCGAAGCCCAGCGCCTTGACTTTCGCTTCCACGATCGCATTGCCCGAAAGGATCAGGACCGGCGTCTGTATCTTGGCCAAACGCAGGGTTTTCAGGACCTCGAAACCGCTCATGTCGGGCAACTGCAGATCGAGCACGATGATGTCGTAATCGTAGAGCTTCCCCAGATCTATGCCTTCCTCGCCCAGATTCGTCGTGTAGACGTTGAAGGTTTCCGAGCGCAACATCAGCTCGATGCTGCGAGCCGTAGCGCTATCATCTTCGACCAAGAGCACGCGCATAATTGCTACCCCAAGGGTGATTTCGGTGATCAGTTTTTGCAGTTGTTAAAGAAACGTAAACAAAATTCGTTAAGAAAAACTTTAAGCAAGACTCTCGACAAAAGCGAGAAACCGTCCCTTCCGATACAGCGGCCGCTCTTTGTCCGTGCCTAATCTCACAAACGCTGTCGGCTGGTCTAAGAGCCCCCCCTCGATACGATCCCCTCAGCGAACGGGCTCCGATCATTGCCCGGCAGTGGTCGGAGCCTACTTTCACCCGTTGAAGCTGGAATCCTTCCACGCCAATTGTCGAGCGTAGGTATTGGGAACGAACTCACCTCTGTTGTCGTTCCGGTATTGCAGAGGATCGTGCCGCGGCGTTGATTTTCGGGCACCCGAAATTACGAAGGTGTTTTTGATCGGGCACGACGACACGCATGATACGCGCGTAAAGCCCGCAATCCATCGACACGGGCTGAGAGGCCGATCAAAAGCTGGGTCTATTCCTTCGGGAAGCCGAAATAGGACAGGTGCCAGCGCATTTCCTCTTCGGAAAGCGGAAAATCGACACCGGCGCGCGCCGGCAGCAATTCGTCCGCCGGCAGCTTCAGAAGCATGGTCTGAATCTTGAAGGCGATGCGCATGGACAGCCCCGCTTTCCAGGCGAGAGACGTGATCGCCTTGGAGCTGCGCGATGAGAAAATGCGCTCGATAATCGAGCGCTGCGCATCGGAGAGAAGCGCCAATGCCTCCATCACGATATCGCGCTGAGCCGCTTCGACCGCTTCCTCGACATAATGCTCGTCCAGCGCGCCGCGTTCGCGCGCGGCAATCACCGCGGCGCGGGCTTTGTCCTCTTTGGTTTCCGCTTCTTCCTCGTCATGGTCCAGGCGATCGCGCAAATTGCGCTTGAGATGCAGAACCGATTCCTCGTCGAGATCGCTGCGCTCCATCAATTCGCGCAACAGGGCGGCGCCGACAAAACCGGCGATGCGTCTCAGCGCACGAAGCGACAGATCGCTCCGCCTGACCAACGGCCCCCGCCAGTCCGCGATGGCCTGGGCATGGTCGATGATGCGCTCCATCGTATGCTCGCGGATGCTGGCGTTGGGATTGGCGAGGAGCGCGGACACGGCCTCGACATCCAGAGACGCGACGATGACTTCGCAGACTTTCTCGCTGACGCCGCGCCTGCGGGCGACCGCTACGAGCGCGCTTTGCGCGCGAGCGGTGGCGATGATCTCCAAAAGATCATTGTCGGAAAGCAGGGGGGAGTATTCCAGGATAGGAACGCTGACGGTTTCCTCCACATCGTGGGCCAGCGCGAGCACGATGTCCCGGGGCACGCAGTCGAGCGATTTGATCTCGGCCGCAAGGATCGCGCGCACACGCGTCAATTGATCGGTCGCCAGACGCTGCAGCGTCTCGAGCGTAAGCTCGCAGACGCGCTCGCGCTCGGAGGCGAGCAAATCGGGAAGAAGACGGCCGATCTTCTGGGCAAGCTCGATCCGGACGTCGGGATCGGTGTCATCCGCGAGAAAGCGGTTGGCGGCTGCGGGGGCGCCGGCATTGGCCGCCACCTTGCGGCGGACCGTTGGAGCGCCGCGCTCGGCCAGATAATAGAGCATTTCCGGCTCGGCATCGGCGCGCTCCGCCAACTCCTCTTCGAGCCGATGCTTGTTCGATTCCAGAACCGAGCGCGCATGTTCGTAGGAGAGCTTGTCCGGCAGCTCCTTCGTTTTCAGCAGACGCTTCAGAAAACTCAACAAATTTTCCCCCAATCGCCAGGGCGAACCGGCGGCGGTGGAAATGTTCTCGCATGGGCGAACTTAAGACCTCTTTAAGGTCAAAGAGGCCGGCGGGAACGGCCTTGCCATCCCCAGACCTCTCCCGCATGTTCGGGCACGTTTTTGCCCCTTTCATGAATGGATTGGCGTTTCGATGAACGATGGCGAATTGCAGCTCCTGATCGACCGGGCCTGGGAAACCCGCGACACCCTCTCATCCACGAGCACCGGAAAGCCACGCCAAGCCGTCGAGGCGGCTCTCGAGGCGCTGGATTCGGGGCGGGTCAGGGTCGCGGAAAAAGAGGGCGCCGAATGGCGCGTCCACCAATGGCTGAAAAAGGCGGTGCTGCTCTCCTTCCGCCTCAAGGACATGGGGATGATCGAAGGCGCCCCAGCAGGCGCCTCGTGGTGGGACAAGGTCGACTCGAAATTCAAGGGCTGGGGCGAGAACCGCTTCCGCGCCGCCGGCTTCCGGGCCGTGCCCGGGGCCATCGTGCGCCATTCCGCCTATATCGCCAAAAACGTCGTGCTGATGCCCTCCTTCGTCAATGTGGGCGCCAGGGTGGACGAAGCGACCATGATCGACACCTGGGCGACGGTCGGCTCCTGCGCGCAGATCGGGAAGAACTGCCATATCTCGGGAGGCGCTGGGATCGGCGGCGTGCTGGAGCCGCTTCAGGCCGGCCCGGTGATCATCGAGGACAATTGCTTTGTGGGCGCGCGCTCCGAAGTCGCCGAAGGCGTCGTGGTCGGCGAAGGCTCCGTGCTCGCCATGGGGGTGTTTCTGGGCGCTTCGACGAAAATCGTCGATCGCGCCAGCGGCCAGGTGCATTACGGCAAGGTGCCGCCCTATTCCGTGGTCGTGCCGGGAAGCCTTCCTGCGCCCAGCGGCGGCCCCTCGCTTTATTGTGCGGTGATCGTGAAGCGGGTGGACGAGAAGACCCGCGCCAAGACTTCGATCAACGAATTGCTGCGCGATTGACCCGGTTGCACGCGCGGCCCTAAATCCGCCCATGTCGGCTGGGAATCTCCCTCTGTGATCGATCCCGTTTCCCTCGCGCAAGCGCTGATCCGCTGCCCATCGGTGACGCCCGAAGATGCGGGCGCGCTTGGCGTGCTCGAGGCGGCGCTCAAGCCGCTCGGTTTCGCATGCCATCGCTTGCGGTTTGAATCGGACGGTTCGCCGCCGATCGAAAACCTCTATGCGAGGCTCGGTAAGGCGCGGCCGAATTTCTGTTTTGCCGGCCACACCGATGTTGTGCCCGCGGGCGATGCCGCTTTGTGGCGTCATAATCCATTCGCCGCGCACATCGCCGGCAGCATGCTCTATGGACGCGGCGCCGCCGATATGAAAAGCGCCATCGCGGCCTTCGTCGCGGCGGTTGCGCGGCACGTTGCGCAGCACGGAGCGCCGAAGGGCTCGATCAGCCTTCTCATCACGGGCGATGAGGAAGGCGTTGCGGTCAACGGCACTGTCAAGGTCCTGGACTGGCTGAAACAGAACGGCGAGAGCCTCGACCATTGCCTGGTCGGAGAACCGACGGCGGCCGCGCGACCCGGCGATGTCATCAAGATCGGCCGCCGCGGCAGCATGAATCTGCGCATGACCGTGAAAGGGGTTCAGGGGCACGCCGCCTATCCCGGCGCCGCGCTCAATCCCATTCCCATTATGGCCGAGCTGATCACGCGGCTTTCTGCCTGGACCCTGGACAAGGGCAGCGAGCATTTCGAACCCTCCACGCTTGCCTTCACCACCGTCGATGTCGGCAATCCCGCGGTGAATGTGACGCCCGGAGCGGCGCGCGCCGGGTTCAACATCCGCTTCAACGATTTGCACACGCCCGACTCGCTGATGAAGACAATCGAGGGAATCGCCGCCGCGGTGAGACACGAAAAGGGCGGAGAGATCGAACTCGTCCGCAGCGTCAGCGGCGTCTCGTTCATCACAAAGCCGGGCGAATACACCGCGCTGCTGAGCAAAGCGATTGCGCGCGTCACCGGTGCGCCGGCGGAATTTTCCACCACCGGCGGGACCTCGGATGCGCGTTTCATCAAGGATCACTGCCCGGTGGCGGAACTCGGCCTTCCAGGCGGCACCATGCACAGAGTCGATGAATGCGCGAGCGTTGAGGATATCGAAACCCTCACGCGCATATATGAATCGGTGCTCGAACTTTATTTCGCCCGATGACAGAAGATTTGCGCGATCGCCCCATTGGCGTGTTCGATTCGGGGATGGGCGGGCTTACCGTCATGCGCGCGCTCATGGCGCGGCTGCCGCAAGAAAGCTTCATCTATCTCGGCGACACGGCGCGGCTTCCTTACGGCAGCAAGAGCGCGGACACGGTAACGCGCTATGCGGTGCAATGCGCGCGCGCGCTGACGACGCATCGGATCAAGCTGCTGGTGGTCGCTTGCAACACCGCGTCCGCGACCGCACTGCCGGCACTGACCGCGACATTGAAGCCGATTCCGGTCATCGGCGTGATCGGACCCGGCGCGGAAGCCGCGGTCGCGGCGGCGCCGCAGGGCCGCATCGCGGTGATCGCCACCGAAGGGACGGTGAAGGGCGGCGCTTACATGCGCGCCATCCATGCGCAAAACCCGCGTGCCGTTGTCACGCAGCAAGCCTGCCCGCTTTTTGTCGCGCTCGCCGAGGAAGGACTGACCGATGGACCCATCGTCGAACCGGTTGCGCGACTTTATCTCGATCCCTTGCTGGAAAATTCCGCCTCGCGCCCGGAATGTCTGGTGCTCGGCTGTACCCATTTCCCGGCGCTAAAAGACGTCATCGCGCAAGTCGCCGGAGCGGACATCGCCTTGGTGGATAGCGCGGCGACAACGGCCGTTGCGGTGGAACGCTTGCTCTCGCAGAACGGCCTCGCACAGGCGAAGGGTTCCGCTGCCCCACCGCGATTCCTGGCAACCGACGCGCCGGAACGTTTCGCCCGTGTCGGCGAAATCTTTCTGGGGCGGAAAATTCCGCTCGATGCGGTCGAGCTGGTGGACCTGCAACAGCTCGGCTCTACGCGCGGCTAGGATAGTCCACGCGCAGCAGCGTCAGCCCTTCCGGAGGCGCGACGGGGCCGCAGCGGGTCCGATCTCGCGCATCGAGCGCGCGCGAGACATCGCCAGCGCGCCATTTCCCTTCGCCCACCAGTTTCAACGTCCCCACCATGGAGCGCACTTGGTGATGCAGGAAGGAGCGCGCACTGGTGAGGAACGCGATCTCATCGCCCCGCGCCATGACGTCGAAGCGGTCGAGGGTCTTGACGGGCGATTTCGCCTGGCATTCGGCGGCGCGAAACGTCGTGAAATCATGCTGGCCGACAAGGGCTCGCGCTGCCATCCGCATTACGTCGAGATCGAGGTCGCGCGCGACATGCCAGACATGGCCCCGTTCGATGGCCGGGGGCGCGCGCCGGCATAGCATGCGATATTCGTAATGCCGCGCGATGGCCGAGAAGCGCGCGTGGAAATCCTCCGCGGCGACGGCGGCCTCCAGTACGGCAACGGGGTTGGGGCGAAGATGCGCATTCAGCGCGTCGCGCACGGTGTCGGGCGGGAATTCCTTGACGAGATCGAAATGGGCGACCTGGCCGCGCGCATGCACACCGGCATCCGTGCGGCCCGCGCCCGTCACCGTGGCGCGTTCGCCCGACAATTTGAAGATCGCTTCTTCGAGCGCGCCCTGGACCGACGGGCCATTGTCCTGCCGCTGCCAGCCCGAAAATGGCCCGCCGTCATATTCCAGCGTGACCCGGTAGCGCGGCATCAGGCGAGCTTTTCGCCCGGCGTCAGCGGAAAGCCGCGCAGGAACGCCGCCCATTCCATCGGCGCGCGCCCCGCGCGTTGAACGCTCAGAAGCTTCAGCGCGCCCTCGCCGCAAGCAATGGTGAAATCGGCCAACACCTGGCCCGGCGTACCCTTCCCGCCGATGGTTTCCGCCAGAAGCACCTTGATGCGTTCGCCCTTGACCTCGAACCAGGCGCCCGGCGCCGGCGAGAGAGCGCGAATATGGCAATCGATCAGCCGCGCCGGCCGAGTCCAGTCGATGTGCGATTCGGATTTGTCGATCTTCTTCGCATAGGTCGCCCCGTCCGAGGCTTGCGGGGTTTGCGTAACGCCGCCTCTTTCCAGCCCTTCGAGCGCGCGCCCCATCAAATCGGCACCCCGCCGCGCCAACTCGTCATGCACTTCGCCATAAGTCTTGCGCCCGATGGCGATGCGTTCGGTCATCAGGACCGGACCCGTGTCGAGGCCCTCCTCCATGCGCATGATCATCACACCGGTTTCACTATCGCCCGCCATGATGGCGCGCTGAATCGGCGCGGCGCCCCGCCAGCGCGGCAACAGCGAGGCGTGCAGATTGAAACAGCCGAGCCGGGGCGCGGCCAGGATGGGCTTGGGCAGAAGCACGCCATAGGCCACGACGATGGCGGCATCCAGGCCGAGCGCCGCGAACGCCGCCTGTTCTTCCGCATCCTTGAGCGATGAGGGCGTGCGCACCGGCAATCCCGCCGCATCGGCGAATTTGTGCACCGGGGACTTCTCCTCCGCGAGGCCGCGTCCCTTGCGCCGGGGCGGCTGGGTGTAAACGCAGGCGATATCGTGCGACGCACCGATCAATTCGGCGAGCGTCTGCACGGCGAAATCCGGCGTCCCCATGAAGGCCAGGCGCAAGCTCATGGCATCAGCCTAACACGGCGGCTCACTCGCCTTGGCGCTTGAGCTTGGCCGATTTGCGCAAGGCGATGGAGCGTTTGAGCTTGGAAAGATGATCGATGAACAGCCGCCCATTGAGGTGATCGATTTCATGCTGCAGGCAGGTCGCGAACAGCCCGTCGGCGGTGACGGTCTGCTTGGCGCCGTGCTCGTCGGTGTATTCGACCGACAGCCGCGCGGGACGTTTCACATCGTCCCAGACCTCCGGCACCGAAAGGCAGCCCTCGTGAAAGGTGGAGAGTTCGTCCGAAGCCTCTACGATCCGCGGATTGACGATATAGAGCTGCTTGCTGTTCGGCCCCCCGGGGTCAAGATCAATCACCGCCACCCGCTTGGGCACACCCACCTGGATCGCGGCCAGACCGATCCCGTTCTCGGCATACATGGTCTCCACCATGTCATCCATGAAACGGCGCAGGGCCTTATCCACATCCGCAACGGGTTGGGAGACCAATTTCAGCCGGGGATCGGGGGCTTTGACAAGCTCAAGAACAGCCATGGGCGCGGGAAATAAGAGATGGTTCGATGGGGGTCAAGCGGCGCGGCGAATCGCTCTAGGATAGGGGCAATCGATAGGGCGTGGACGATGGAAATCTGGATTGGCGTGGCGATTTTGGCCGTGCTGGCGGGCCTGGGGCTCACGGTTTGCGCGCTGGTGCGCGTCAGCGCAGGCTTGCGGAATACCGAGCGGCAGCGGCAGGTCCGCGAGGGCAGCGAGAGCCTGTTTCTGGAGACCAAGCTTCGGGACTTGGCGGCCGCCCAGAGCGAGATCGCCGGGCGTTTTTCCCAGGCGATCGAGAGCCAGGCCAAAAGCCAGAGCGAATTGCAGCGCGCCGTCGCCGAACGGCTGGAAGCGCTCGACAAGAGACTGGGCGACAATCTAAGGGAGACTTCGGCCAAGACCGCGGCGACCTTGGGCGGGCTCCAGGAACGGCTCGTCGTCATCGACGAGGCACAGAGGAACCTGGTCGATCTTTCCGGCCAGGTGGTGAGCCTGCAGCAGATCCTCACCAACAAACAGTCCCGTGGCGCCTGGGGCCAGGGCCAGATGGAATCCATCATCCGCGACGCGCTGCCCGTGGGCGTGTACGAGTTTCAGGCAACCCTGTCGAACCGGAACCGGCCCGATTGTCTCATCCGGCTGCCCGGCGCCAAGACCGCGATCGTCATCGATTCGAAATTTCCGCTGGAGGCGTTCGCGGTGTTGAAAAGCGCCGCCAATGATCTGGAGAAACGCGCCGCGGAGCAACGCGTGCGCGCCGACGTGGCCAAGCATGTGGGGACATTGCGGAAAAATACCTCATTGCCGGTGAGACCCAGACGCCTGCGATCATGTTCGTCCCCTCAGAATCCCT
>JAXDMY010000095.1:0-5596 GCA_034665805.1 Alphaproteobacteria bacterium | reverse complement strand
ATCAGAGTATCGATTCAGAATGCGCTGAAGCTGGGCGTCCTTTCGGGCGAAGTGTCGCGGCTCAAGAAGAAGCAGCAGAACCGCCTCATGTTCGGCGATCTCATCGCCAGAAGCCCGCCCATGTGCCAAGTCATCCGTCTGGGCGAGCGCGCGGCGCAATCCTCCATTCCCATCCTGATCGAAGGCGAATCGGGCGTCGGCAAGGAACTCATTGCGCGCGCCATTCAGGGCTGCTCCGAGCGCTCCGGCAAACCCTTTGTCACGCTCAATTGCGGGGCGATCCCCGAGAACCTGATCGAAAGCATCCTCTTTGGTCATGAGAAGGGGGCGTTCACCGGCGCGAACGACAAGCATCTGGGCAAGTTCCAGGAAGCCGACGGCGGCACGCTCTTCCTCGACGAGATCGGCGAACTCAGGCTCGATATGCAGGTCAAGCTGTTGCGCGCACTTCAGGAAGGCGAGATTGACCCGGTCGGGGCCAAGCGTCCCGTCAAGGTCGATGTGCGCATCATCTCGGCCACCAACCGCGATCTTGCCGAGCTCACGCGCGAGGGGCGCTTCCGTGAAGATCTCTATTACCGGCTGAACGTATTCCCGGTTCTGATTCCCCCTTTGCGCGACCGCCGGGAGGATGTGCCCGCGCTTGCCGAATATTTCATGACCCGCTTTGCGGCCGAGGAAAACAAGCAGGTCAGCGGGTTCACGGCCGAAGCGCTGGCGTTGCTCGATTCCTATGGCTGGCCGGGCAATGTGCGCCAACTCGAGAACACGATTTTCCGCGCCGTGGTGCTGTGCGACACCGATGCGCTCGACGTGGTGGATTTTCCCCAAATCGCCAGCGCCATGGGCGTGTCGCCGCGCGAGCGCGCGCAGGCGCCTGCCGGCGCCCCGCAGCCGGGCCGGTCCCCGGCGGGCGGGTCTTCTACGCAACCACGCCACGCGTCGCCCTATGCCATCGGAGCCACGGATGAGTCCGGCCACATGCGCAAGCTCGAAGACCTCGAGGCCGAAATCATCCGATTGGCGATCTCGCGCTATGAAGGGCGGATGTCGGAAGTCGCCCGCCGCTTGGGCATCGGCCGCTCGACGCTTTACCGCAAGCTCAAGGATCTCGGTTTGGAAGACGGTGCGGAAACGGCGCCGGACGAAGAACTGGCGGAAGTCCCCCTCGCTGCGAATGGCTGAGCGGCTACTCTTTCCCTGAATCATGCGCTTTGCCGGTCCCCTTGGGCGCCTGGTCCGGCCAGGGCGGGATGGACTTGGTCTCACCCGGCTTCAGCCCGCCGACATGATCGATGATCTGCTGATAATTGGTGTCGCCCGGCTCGACCATCAACACCGCCTGAAGCGGGCCGTCCACACCCGGTCCCCGAATCCCAATCAGGATGGTCCCGTTTTCCAGCATCCTGGCGACCCCGACCGAGGGCTCTGAAGCAGGATTTTCCGCCGCCAGCACGCTGCAAGAACATGCGAGCAGCAGGGCGGCGAACGGCTCGGAGCGGATCATTCCTCAGTTTCGCATACCCAGGGCCGAAAGATAGAGGTCCAGGATCGCTTCCTGTTCCTGGCGGTCGGCCTTGTCGAGCCGGCGAATGCGGATGACCTGGCGCATGATCTTGGTGTCGAAGCCCCCTCCCTTGGCTTCGGCAAAGATTTCACGGATGTCGGCGGCGAGGGCAGCCTTCTCCTCCTCCAGCCGCTCCACCCGCTCCACCAAGGATTTCAATTGCCCCGCCGCGAAGCCGGATTTCGCCATACTCAATTCTCCTACATTCGCGATTCACAGCGCCGACGAATTTGGCAGCGCATGAGTCCTTGACCGTCTGGATGACCCGCGTCTGCGGGGCCGGACAATCAAAATGAAAGATTGGGCACTGGCAATGCGCGCGGCGCCGCTTAGTTGTGAGTCTTCTGCGAAGCTTTGGCGAATTGGGCCTGAGACTCAGGGGAGGCGTCTTTCTGATAGCGGTTTTTCCACTCCGCCGGCGCCATGCCGTAGACGATCTCACGGGCTTGATCCTTGTCCAGTACGATGCCTTTTTCGGCTGCCGCCTCCCGGTACCAATCGCCGAGACAATTGCGGCAGAAGCCGGCGAGATTCATCATGTCGATGTTCTGCACATCGGTGCGCTTGCGCAAATGCGCAACCAGATGCCGAAAGGCTGCCGCTTCCAATTCGATGCGTGTCTTCTCGTCCATCTCTGAACCTCCTGAAACGGGTCTCAGCGCCTAGTGTGGTGAATTTGAAGTCCCTAGTATCAGCATGGCATCCGCGTTTAGGAACTTCAAATTCGAGAACCACACTAGAATCAACATATTGCTAGTGTGGCTTTGAATCCCAAATTCGCTTGCAGAGCTGCCCCGAGTTATAGCGAATTTCGGATTCGCCACACTAGGTGAACAGAATACCAGGCGTGCCCATGGCCTCGATAGCGTCGCGCAAAGCCTGTTCCAAACGCGTAGCCCAACGCAAGATGCCCTCGCGTTCGGCGATCAGGTCCTGGCGCACTTCGATGAGCACATGCGGCAGACCGTTCATCGTCCCATGGCGGTAGAGGCAATCGTTTTCGAGCGCGCCCGAATAGGGCTCGTTGTCACCGACGATGATGTCGCCTTCGCGCGCCAGGCGCGCCATCAGTGGCTTGGCCAAGCGGCCATCGCGGTCCCATAGGATGCCGACATGCCACGGGCGCGCCTTCCCGCGCCAAACCGGCGTGAAGCTGTGCATGGAGACAAGCACCGGCACGATCGACTTTTTCCTGGCAATGGCAATCTCGGCCGCGATCCGGTCATGGTATGGCGTGTGAAAGCGCGCCACACGCATCTCCACGCCGACCTCATCGAGCATGCGGTTGCCCGGGATGATGCGCCCGTCCGACAGCTTCATCACCACCGTCGGGTCGTCGGCGCCCCGGTTCAGGTCGACCAGGAGGCGCGACCAGCGCGCCAGGATGGCAGGGGCCCCGAAACGGTCCGCCAGCGCGCGCGTGAGTGAGGCCGCACCGATGTCATAGGCGACATGAGTCTGGAAATCGGAGAGCGGCAGCCCGAGGCTTCCCAGCTCCGCCGGCACGGCATTGGCGGCATGGTCGCACAGAAACAACAGGCTGTGCGCCGCGCCATTATTGCGAATTTCGTAGTGTTCCTGGCCCGACTCAGTCATGAATCCATTATATTGGACGCGGTCGCTTTACCCGTCGTTGAATTCCTTGGCTCGCGTCCGCATGAACAGCCGGAGGGGCCGACACCCTTGCTCAATTGAGCCGCAACTCTCTCCCGCTTCTGTTTGCCGTCCCGCTGCTTGCCGGGAGCTTGCTGGCGGCATCCGTGCTGCCCGCGGAGGCCAAGCTCTCCGTCTGCAACAAGACCGCTCATACGGCGTCTTTGGCTCTGGGATTCTTCGACGGCAAGAGCTGGGGAAGTACGGGTTGGTGGACGGTTGCAGCGGGCAGCTGCACCGCGCTGATCGAGGAACCGCTCAACGGCCGATTCTATTATGTCTATGCCGAACATCACGAAGTGGGCGGCGCCTGGGAAGGCGACCGCAGTTTTTGCGTCAAACAGGGGCGTTTCACCATTCTTAGTCGTACAGAATGCACAGCGAACGGCTATGAGGTGAAGCGTTTCTTCCAGGTGGACACCGGCAATTCGATCGACTGGACCGAAAACCTGGCGGATTGACGCAAGCCCGAATTTGAGGATTCTCCCTTAGCGATGCGACGCAGCCGCAAAACCAAGATTGTGGCCACGCTGGGGCCGGCCAGCCACACCCAGGAACAGATTCGCACCCTCTTTTTCGCGGGCGTGGACGTGTTCCGCATCAATATGAGCCATACCAGCCACGCCAGTCTCACGACCTTGGTGAAGACCGTACGGGCGGTGGAGGCCGATGTCGGGCGCCCGATCGCCATTCTGGTCGATCTGCAGGGACCCAAGCTGAGGCTGGGCAAGATCGAAGGCGGCGAGAGGCGGCTGGAAACCGGCGAGAAAGTGACCCTCGTCCGCGCCGAGACCGCGCCTAATCCGGCTGAACTCCCGATACCGCACCCGGAGATTTTTGCCGCGCTCAAGCCTGGCGCCAATCTTCTGATCGACGACGGCAAGGTACGGCTTTTAGCCAATCAGGTGAGCGATACGCGCATCGACGCCACCGTGCTCCAGGGTGGCATGGTCAAGAACCATAAGGGCGTGAATCTCCCCGACACGCTTCTGCCCATCCCGGCGATGACGCCCAAGGACCGCAGCGATCTCGACTACGCACTGTCCTTGAATATCGACTGGCTGGCGCTTTCCTTCGTGCAGCGGCCCGACGACGTCGCCGAGCTGCGCAAAGCGGCTGCAGGGCGCGCCGGCGTCATGAGCAAGATCGAAAAGCCGGCCGCGTTCCACGCCCTGGAGGAGATCGTGATGCTCTCCGATTCGGTGATGGTGGCGCGCGGCGATCTGGGTGTCGAGCTTCCGCTGGAGATGGTCCCGGGCCGCCAGAAGCAGATCATCCAGGAGGCGCGACGCCAAGGAAAGCCCGTCGTCGTGGCGACTCAGATGTTGGAATCGATGATCACCACGGCGATACCGACCCGCGCCGAAGTCTCCGATGTCGCCAACGCCGTGTTCGAAGGCGCGGATGCGGTCATGCTGTCGGCGGAGACCGCCTCGGGCGCTTTTCCTGCCGAAGCGGTGGCGATGATGGACCGCATCGCGCAGGCCGTTGAAGGCGATCCGCTCTATCGCAGCATCATCGCCGGGCAACGCCAGGTGCCCGAGCACACCATGCCTGACGCCATTCTTGCCGCCGTGCACGATGTCACATCGACGATTCGGGCAGCTGCCATCGTCTGCTGGACAAAATCGGGGTCCACGGGCCTTCGCGCCGCACGCGAGCGTCCGCAAGTTCCGATTCTCGCGCTCACTCCCATCAAAGCTATGGCTCGGCGCTTAACCCTTGCCTGGGGACTTCATTGCGTCGAAACGGAAGATGCCCACGATCTCGACGATGTCGCTGAGCGGGCATGTCAGCTTGCCTTCTCGCAGGGCTTCGCCAAGCCCGGCGAGCGGGTGGTGATCACGGCCGGCCTGCCTTTGGGAACGCCGGGGGCGACGAATATGCTGCGGGTTGCTTTTGTCAGCCGCAAATCGGGCTGAAGCATTTTCCGGCGAAGAACCCTCTAAGCGCCAACGTAGCAGGGCGGGAATTCGAATTTCGCCAGCCGTCTTTCGATAAACAGAAAGCCCTGATCGTGCAGCCGGGCGCGAAACTCATCGCCACTCGCCAATTCCACCGTATAGGAATTATCGAAGCGATCCGGCTTGCCGTCGATGGTGTCCGAAATCATACGCAGCACGCCGTTTGAGAGAGACCATTTGCCGGTCTCGGTCTGATGCCAGACGACCTCGCCCCGCTCGCATTTGCGGAACTCCGAATGAAACGTCCCGTCGGCTTGGTAGGAATCGATGTAGGAAATGCTGGGGTCGTCGGGCTCTCCCACGCCGTACCAATTGCCGACAAAGAAAGTCCTGTCCGCACCCTGTGCGACTTGGACGAGCAGGAAGACCATCCCGAACGCACCCAGGATCGACCGCTGCATAATTGTGAGGA
>JAXDMY010000094.1:0-6544 GCA_034665805.1 Alphaproteobacteria bacterium | reverse complement strand
TCGGCGACGAGCTGGGTCTTGGCGCGGGTGAACTCGCCTTCCTCGGGGGGGGCGCGCATCATGCCGGCGATGATCTGGTCCATCGCGGTTTCCAGCGTGTCGAAGCTGACCCCGTCGCGCGGCACGGCAAAGACGACGAACATGCCTGGCCCGCGATTGTGCCCGTCATAGGAGGCGCCCGCCTCCACCGCGAGCTTCTTGTCCATCACCAGCGTCTTGTAGAGCCGGCTGGTCTCGCCGCGCCCGAGGATGGCGCTCATCACTTCCATGGCTTCCGCCGTCCCCTTGGGCGATTTGACATAGCTCGGCACGCGGTACATGCGCAGCAGCTGCGGCAATTTCGTACCGGCAAGCGCGAAATTCAGCCTCGTATCGGCAAGACGCGGCGGCAGCGGCTCATCGATTCGCGGCGCCAGCTGACGGGGCGTCACCGAGCCATATTTGTCGTCGGCAAGTTTCTTGACCTCGTCGGGATTGACGTCGCCCACCACCATGACGATCGCATTGTTGGGCGCATAATGGTGCTGATAGAAATCATTCGCTTCGGCGCGGCCGATGCGCTTGATCTCCGCTTCCCAGCCGATGACGGGGCGGCCATAGGGATGGGAAAGATGCAGCGCCGCCTCCATCTGCTCTTCCGCCATGGCCTGCGGTTCGGAATCGATGCGCAAATGGCGCTCTTCCAGCACCACATCGCGTTCGGTGACCACATTGGGTTCGGAGAGGTCCAGATTCACCATGCGGTCCGCCTCCAGCCCCATCACGATGGGCAGGCGGTCCTTCGCGATACGCTGGAAGAATACGGTGTAGTCATGCGAGGTCTGGGCGTTGTCCTGTCCGCCATTGCGCGCGACGATTTTTGAGAGCTCGCCATTGGGGACTTCTTTGGTGCCGCGGAACATCAGATGTTCGAAGAAATGCGCGGCGCCCGAAAGGCCCGGCGGGTCGTCGGTCCCTCCGACGTGATACCAGACCATATGGGTGACGACCGGCGCGCGGTGATCGGGGATCACGACGAGCTGCATGCCGTTCTTCAAGGTGTACTGCGTCGCTTTACCGGAAGCTGCCGCCGGCGCGGCGCCGGCAGGAGATGTTGTCAAGCCAGAGAGGCCTGCGAGCACAGAAGTGGCGGCCGCGCCAAGAAGCGCAAACACAGCCAGCGCAGGGGCAAGGCCCGGCTTCATGGTTCGGACGGGCCTATGGTGTCCGCGGCGCCGTGGCAAGCGGGGGCGGCGGCGCGCCGGTGCCCTCTAACAGAGGCGCATTGCGCGCAGGGGCAGCGGGTGCGGCGGGCGCGGCCGCATTCGGGCGTGGAGCCGGTGGGGGTGCGCCAGTGCCTTCATAGAGCACACGTTGCGCGAAAGCCGGACCCTGGTCTTCCTGCCCGACATCGGAGGTGACGCTGCGCCTGATATTGGGATCGATGCCGAGCGCGTTGGTCTTGGTCAGCAGCAGCTTTTCGCCGTCGCTATAGGCGCCGCCCAGCGCGGCGGCAGCCGCGGCGGGATTTGCCGGGAACAAAGCGGTGCGCGCCTGATCGTCGGCGTCGACCTCGTTGCGCGAGGCAACGCCCGGCTGCGGGGGCCGGAGGTTGTAATCGGGCGGAATGATGAGCGGCGCCTTGGTCAGCACGGTGAATTCGTCGGGCGGCAATTTGGCAGCGCCCGTCGCCTGGCGAAGGCTCTCGCATCCGATCAACGAGAAGCCCAGCGAGAGGATCGCTGCGATTCTCGCCGCGCGCATTAAAACATCCCGTTTCGCCATGATCAGTCTCCGGCTTGCCGGCTCCCTACGCTTTTCGACTCCGGACGAATAAACGCGTCCAGGAGAAGCACTACGACGCCCACCGTAATGGCGGCGTCGGCCACATTAAACACATACCAGTCATGGCCGAAGGCGTAAAAGTGGAAAAAATCCGCCACGGCGCCGTAAAGAACGCGGTCGATCACATTTCCGAGCGCCCCGCCAATGACCAAACCCAGCCCGATACCCAGGATCGTGCGCTCGCACCGGATCAGCCAGAAGGAGAGCGCAACCACCGCGATGAGGGAAAATATCGTGAGTATGAGTATGCCGGCGAAACTGCCGGCCTGGAAAAGCCCATAGGAAACGCCGCGATTCCATACCATCACCAGGTCGAAGACGGGCAGGATCTGGATGCGCGCCGCCGGACCCAGGGTGCGGAAATCAAGGCCATAAAGCAGGTAATTCTTGGAAAGCTGGTCGGCGGCGAGCGCGGCAAGCGCCACCAGCCATCCGGCACGCTGGGGCGTCATCCGACCGCCTCCGCGCAACGGTTGCACAAATCGTCATGTTTGGGGTTGGTCCCCACTTCGGGAAGGATCATCCAGCAGCGGGCGCATTTGGCGCCTTGCGCATGGGCGAACACGACGCCAACGCCCGTCACATCGGGGAGACGGAAGGCATCAGGCGGCGCGGGGCCTCGGACAATCTTTGCTCCCGAGGTGATGGCGATTTCGGCGAGACCCCCTTTGTCGAAGAGACGCGCATCGCCCTCGTCCTCGACATAGAGCGTGGGCTCCGCTTCCAGGCTCGCGCCAATCACCTTGTCGCGGCGGGCGATTTCCAGCGCGCCCGTCACCACACGGCGCAGCGCGCGCACGCGGTTCCATTTCTCGAGCAGCGCCTCATTGGTCCACTCTTCCGGCGTCTTCTCGAAGATTTCGAGATGGACGCTTCTTTCCATGCCGTAGCGCGTCGTCCACGCCTCCTCCATGGTGAAGCACAGAAGCGGCGCGAGCCAGGTCGCGATGCGGGTGAACAGCGCATCGATCACCGTGCGCGCGGCTCTACGGCGGAAGCTCTCTTTCGAATCGCAATAAAGGACGTCCTTGCGGATATCGAAATAAAACGCCGACAGATCGGTGGTGGCAAAATTGAACAGCGAGGTGAAAACATAGGTGAAATCATATTCGCCATAACCCTGGCGCACCTCGCGGTCCAGAGCGGCAAGCCGCGCCAGCACGAAGCGCTCCAGTTCGGGCATGTCGGCGTGCCCGATGCGTTCGGCTGTCTCGAAGCCTTCGAGATTGGCGATCATGAACCGGATGGTGTTGCGCAGGCGGCGATAGGAATCGACGGCGGCCTTGATGATCTCCGGTCCGATGCGCAGGTCTTCAGTGAAGTCGGACGAGGCCACCCAGAGGCGCAGGATTTCCGCGCCGTTCTGCTGCGTCACCTTTTGCGGCGCGACGACATTGCCCAGCGATTTGGACATTTTGCGGCCCTGCTCGTCGAGCACGAAGCCATGGGTCAGCACGCCATCATAGGGCGCGCGCCCGCGCGTGCCGCAGGATTCCAGCAGCGAGGATTGGAACCAGCCGCGATGCTGGTCCGAGCCTTCGAGATAAAGATCGGCGTGCTCTTTTTTCGGCCAATGCGGATCGATGGGATTTTCCACCACGAAGGAATGCGTCGAGCCGGAATCGAACCAGACGTCGAGAATGTCGCGCACCTGCTCGTAATCCTGCTCATGGTGCTCGGGGGCAAGAAAGCGCGAGGGCGGCGAGGCGAACCAGGCGTCGGAGCCTTCCTTCTCGAAGGCATCGGCGATGCGCGTGTTCACAATCTCGTCGCGCAGCAATTCGCCGCTTTGTTTATGGACAAAGACCGCGATGGGCACGCCCCAGGCGCGCTGACGCGACAGCACCCAATCGGGGCGATCCTTGACCATGGCGCCGATGCGATTCTCGCCAGATTTGGGATACCAGCGCGTGGCGGCGACGGCGCCAAGCGCAAGCTCGCGCAATGTGCCCTGGTTGGAGCCCCCGAAGGGTCTGTCGATGGCCGCGAACCATTGCGGGGTGGCGCGGTAGATCACCGGCGCCTTGGAGCGCCAGCTATGGGGATATTGGTGGCGCAAATTTCCTTTGGCGAGGAGCGCGCCCGTTTGGATCAGTTCCTTGATCACCGCGCCATTGGCATCGCCGTCCTTGCCTTCGGGCGTGAGAATTTTCTTGCCGGCGAAGATCGGCACATTGGGCAGGAACGATCCGTCCTCGGCGACAAGAAACGGAATCTCCAACCCGTGCTCGCGGCCGAGATTGAAATCGTCCTCGCCATGGGACGGCGCGGTGTGCACGAAACCGGTGCCGGTTTCGGCGGTGACATGCTCGCCGGCAAGCAGCGGCACGTCGAAATCATAGCCTTGGCCGCGCCAGGGATGCGCCGCGATCATGCCGGCGGGCGCGACATCGCGGATGCGTTTCACTGCGATCTTGGCGTATTGCGCGGTGGATTGCGCCAGCGGATCGCCGAGCAGCAGTCGCTCGCCCACCGCCACGAAACTCCCCTCGCCGCTTTCCGTGACTTCATAGAGGCCGTAGCTGAGATCTTTCGCATAGGCGATGGCGCGGTTTCCCGGGATCGTCCAGGGCGTCGTGGTCCAGATCACGAATTTTGCGCCGTTCAGTGCGGCCGGCCCTTTGACCAGCGGAAACTTCACATAGATCTGGGGCGAGGATTTCTCGTGATACTCGACCTCGGCTTCGGCGAGCGCGGTCTTCTCCACCGGCGACCACATCACCGGGCGCGAGCCGCGCTAGAGCAGCCCGTTCATGACGAATTTGTGCAGCTCGCGCGCGATCTGCGCTTCGGCCGCGAACGCCATGGTGGTGTAGGGATGCATCCAATCGCCGACGCCGCCTAAGCGCCGGAATTGCTCGCGCTGCACGTCGATCCATTTCGCCGCAAAGCTTCGGCACTCGGCGCGCAGCTCGTTCACCGGCACTTCGTCTTTCGATTTGCCTTTGGCGCGGTACTCCTCCTCGATCTTCCATTCGATAGGGAGGCCATGGCAGTCCCAGCCCGGCACATAGGGCGCATCGAAGCCCAGCATCTGGCGCGAGCGCACCACGAAATCCTTCAGGATCTTGTTCAGCGCCGTGCCGATATGGATGTCGCCATTGGCGTAAGGCGGCCCGTCATGCAGCACGAAAAGCGGGCGGCCCTTCGCGGCTTCGCGCATTTTCTTATAGAGGCCCATCTCCTCCCAGCGGGCCAGCCATTTGGGCTCGGCTTCGGGCAGGCCGGCTTTCATCGGAAAATCGGTCGTGGGCAGGAACAGTGTGGCGCGGTAGTCGCGCTTCGTGGAATCGGGAGTGTCGGGCTTGGACATGGCAGGCTCGCTTAATGGATGGAACGGACAGGAAAACGCGCCCCGGAGGCTCTCTACGCCCCCGGGTGGCGAATTCGTATTGTCTCGTTGATCCGCGTGACCATGAATCGCCCTTATCTGGAACGTGCGGGTCTTCTAACAGCCGACACGCGACCGGTCCAGCACGGCGGGTTTAAGGTCGTGTCCTAAGTTGCACCTTCGCAGCAGGCAGATTTTCGGGATGTTTGGATGGGCGGGCAAGGCACCGAGCCATAAGAACAGAAGACGCAGCAGTCACCCGGCTTTGGCCGCAGCAGAGCCTTGCACCCGGTGCATTCATAGAAGAACTGACATGCATCTATGGGCATGATCTCTGTCTTGCTTGTCTTGCAGACGGGGCATGTGATGGTGGATTCGGCAATCATCACGCCGTCTCCTCCTTTAATTTCCGACGGCGGGAACGGGCGGAGTGACCGCAAGAATGCGGCGCACGGCTTCGCAGTCCACGGCCATCTGGGCCTTGAGCGCCTCCACATCGGCGAATGTCTGTTCGCCGCGCAGATAGGCAATCAGTTCCACCGCCAGAACCTCGCCATAGATGTCGCCAGAAAAATCGAAGAGATGGACCTCCATCAAGGGCGCCGGCAGTTGAAACATCGGGCGCAACCCGAAACTGGCGACCCCATCATGGGTCTTGCCGTCATGCGTGCGAGCCCGCACGGCATAGATGCCGAAGGCGGGCTGCAGCGTGTGCTCGAGCTTCAGATTGGCGGTCGGGAAGCCTAGCGTCCGGCCGCGCCTGTCGCCCGATGCGACATGGGCCTCGATGCTCCACCAATGCCCCAACAGGCGCGCGGCCTCCTCGGGACGTCCCGCCTTCAGCGCGGCGCGGACTTTGGACGAGGAAATCTTCTCGCCACCTTCCGCGACGGCGCTGAACACCGTGACGCCGAAGCCTTCCATCTCGCCCATGTAGCCGAGCACCGTCACGTCGCCGCCGCGCCCCTTGCCGAAACGGAAATCCTCGCCGACCACGATGTGGGAGGCCTGAAGCTCGCGAACCAGCACGTCGATGACGAAATCCGGCGCCAGTCTGCCCGCCATCTCCGCATCGAAGCCGAGTACGATCAGGAATTCGACGCCGCGTTCGGCCAACAGCCGCGCCTTGGCGCGAAACGGCGTCAAGCGAAACGGCTCGCCACCGGGGCGAAAGAATTCGCGCGGATAGGGTTCGAAGACCATAGCTGCGAGCGGCCGCTCCGTTTGTTTGGCGATATGGCTTGCTTCTGCGATGAGCGCTTGATGTCCGCGATGCACGCCGTCGAAATTGCCCAGCGCGACGACGGCGCCCTTCGCCTCGGGCGGAGGATCGCGATAATGACGCAGAATCCGCATCGGCGGTTTCGTTCTAGACGCGTGCGCGCGACG
>JAXDMY010000093.1:0-6175 GCA_034665805.1 Alphaproteobacteria bacterium | reverse complement strand
GTGGCGGACGGGGTGGGATTCGAACCCACGAGAGGCGTGAACCTCTGCCGGTTTTCAAGACCGGTGCCTTCAACCACTCGGCCACCCATCCACTCAAGAAGATCAATTACTTACCAGCGCGTCGGATTGCATCAAACCTGAATTTGCCACCGGATTGCCACCGCGAGGAGTGCGAATCATTCGGCCTTCATTCCCGAAACGTACTCGCCTGGGCGGACTCGAACACCGCGGCCGCGCGGTCATCGGTTGCGCTGAACAAGTGCCCGTCCACGCTTACCCTTCTCGGGCCGGCCTCCTTGCTCTGGGTGGACTGCGCCGCCGTCGTAAGACGAAGGCGTAACACGCTCGGGTGAGATCGGCCGTCGCTGCTGTGCGCTTATGCAGACTTCAGATTCACCGCCTTAGGGCGGCGTAAGACTATTCGCTTCGCACGTTCCTGCAATTCTGGAAGCGCTTTGTCGCCGGCGACCTTTGCCGAGATTGCCGTGCGGAAACACCATCGGTCTCTTCGAATATATCTTGAGATGGATCCGGATCGGTCCCGAACTGAACACGCGGCGAGCCGCGCTGCATTATGGCGCTTGTGATGGAACCCTGCCTCTTCGGGGGGGTATCCATAGTTGCCGTGCAAGGGACCGCCTATGACGCCGCTGGAAGAACTGAAACTGGCAAATGTCGCGGCGCTGCGCGCTGAGGCCGATGAAGCTCGCCATCTGGCATCTGCGCTCGATGATTCCGCATCCATTGCGGATCTGTTCAAATACGCCCTGGCGCTCGAAGCTGACGCAGATTTGTGGGAGCGAGAGCTTCGCCGTGGTTCCCAAGCCGCGTAGCGGAGGCTGCGCCGCGTGCGCACCACGCCGCAACTAGTTGCTGTGCGACCGATCGATGAAATCCGCCAAACCCTGCCAGACTTTCGCGATGGAGAGAAAGCGCTCGCGCAGCCGGCGATCGGCACAATATTCGGCCCTCTCGCGCGCCTTCATGGCCAATCGCAAATAGCGTTCGCGCTTCAGGTGGGGTGGTTCCGCTGTTGCAACTTGCACATCGAATGGCTTGCCAACAAATGGCAGTAGCGTGAAGGGACGTCGTTGCATCTTTCTCACGCTCATTGGGCATAGAGCGAAGGCCGGCAGCCGAGGGGGGCAGGGGCTGCCGGCTTTCGTCGGTTCGGAGCGTGCGCCGCTCCGGGTGCCAAACGGCACATGGTGACGACAGTTCCGCTCGCGCTGCGGATTATTTGGCGAGCGTGAGGGGCCGTTTGAGCAGGCTCCACCAATGCAGCCGCTGCTCCCACTTAATAGCGTGGTGCTCCAGCGCGGAGGCGCGGTTCAGAAGATCGGCGGCCATGTGTTTGTCGGGCAGACCCGTTGCAAGATGGCGTGCATCATCGGCGTCCATAAGAAGCTGTGCCGTTTCGGACGCAACAGCTTCCTCGAGTGTCATGTGTTTCGCATTGCTCACTTTCGTGACTCACCCTATCGGCGCCTAACAAAACGTCGATGTCCGGAAATCGCCTAAGCATCTCTTCACTTGCGGAGCGCGATTCCGGCTTCCGGCGCGCTCTCCCTGAAGCGCGGGAACCGTTTGCTCAATTCGCAGTTAATTACGCAAAACGGGAGTAAGTCCGATGGCTCACATTATGCATCAGCCACGCGCTGCTGTAGCGCCGAGCGACTTTCACCGGAGTCTTGGCGCGGTGGAAGCGCTGAAGTGGGTAGTCGCAGTCTGCGCGCTTGTCCTGATCATGGTTACGTGGGCCGCGACACTGGCGGTTCTTCTCTGGTGGGCAGCATAAAAGGCTGGGATCGACTGTCGCTCCGGACGTCAGGTCTGTACTCAAGCATTTTTTCGATCCTTAGAAACGCGTGATCCTGCCCCGGCAGGTTTCGCAAGCGTCTGCCGCACAATTTGCCGCGGCACCCGAACGTCATAGACGCTTGGCGCTGTTCGCCCTCGGTTTGGCCGGTTAGATTACCCCGCTTTTGGCAATGGCACCGTTGATCATGGCAAAGGGCAGGGCGGTCGCACTCGGGCTTATTTTCACGGGCGCGGCTTTGATGGCGGCGACCTGCTGGCCTTCCCACGGCCTCGCGCAAGCGGCGAATTTCTACCAGGGCAAGCAGATCACCATGCTGGTCGCGGGCCCCGCCGGTGGAGGCTACGACACCTATGCCCGCACGCTCGCCCGTCACATGACCAAACACATTCCCGGCAATCCCGTGATCGTTCCCAAGAATCTGCCGGGCGCGGGCGGATTGGTCGGAGCCAGCACGCTCTACAACAATGCTCCACATGATGGACTGACATTCGCGGCTTTGAGCAACGGCATCGCCTTGGATCCACTATTCAAGAAATTTACCGGCCGTTTCAAACCGCTGAAATTCGCCTGGCTCGGCAGTATCGGCAAGCTGATGAATGTCTGCGTCACCTGGCATACAAGCCCGGTCACGACGATCACCCAGGCGCAGCAGCGCCAAGTCGTTGTCAGCGCATCGGGCGCCACGAGCAATTCGGTGATGATGCCGAAAATCACCAACGCCCTCCTTGGTACAAAATTCAAGGTCGTGAGCGGCTATCCCGATTCCGATGTCACCTTGGCCATGGAACGCGGCGAGGTCGAAGGTGTGTGCGGGCTTTCCTATACCACGCTCAAGGCGGCGCGGCCGGAATGGTTTCGCGATCGCAAGATCAACATCCTGCTGCAGATCGGCCTGACGAAATTCCCCGATCTGCCGAATGTGCCGAACGCCATCGATCTGATATCGAATCCGGAGAACAAAAGAATTCTCGAGCTCATCCTGATCCGGCAGGAAATGGGGCGGCCTTTCGCGGCGCCCCCGGGCGTACCCGCCGAGCGCATCGCGCTGTTGCGTCAGGCCTTCGATGCGACTCTCAAGGATCCGGAATTTTTGGCCGACGCAAAGAGACTGCAAATGGAAATCGACCCCCTGAAGGGCGAGGAGATCGAAAAGCTGCTGAAGACGGCCTATAGCGCGCCTGCGCCGATCGTCTCTCGCGCGGCGGACTTGGTGCCCTGACAGCGGTTCAGGAAGCGGGCTGATAGACGCCTGCGACGCGCGTCTTCGCGCTTTTCTTTGCGATGGATTTCTCCTCGCCGAAGGAGGTAGAGACGGCACCATCTGTCGCCAAGCGCACATAGGTGCGCGTTTCGGCCGGCAAAGCGTGGCCGCTATGCAAATGCTCCTCGAGCCGGCCAGGACCGGCATTGTAGGCGGCGAACAAACGCGGATAGCCATACTTCGTGTACAGCTCGTGGAGATAGGCGGCGCCCGCCATGATGTTGTCGCGCGCATTGTACGGATCGGCGCCCAGGCTATTGCGCGCGCGCATCTCGTTGTAGGTGTCGCCCATGAGCTGCATGAGACCCATGGCGCCGGCACCCGACGTGATGGGCCTCCCGAATAGGATGGTGCGCCCGCCGCTCTCGATGCGCATCACGGCCCGGATCCAATTTTCCGGCACGGCGAAACGCTTCGATGCTTCGCTGATCAAGGGTTGCCAGCGATCCATGAGAGCTTTGGGGCTCATGGCGCTTTCTTCGCTGGCAGCAGACAGTTCGCTTGCCTCGCGCGCCGCCGGCCAGAATTCAAACTTGGGCAATTGGATCAGGCGGTGAAAGATCTGCCCCGGCATGGGTCTCAACGGGGTGGAAATGCCCCGGGTGGGAACCGGCGTGTATTGCACGTCAATCATTGTCGAGAAGGCGACGAGGGTCGCGATTATGGCTACATACACGAAAGTGTGAAAAGCATTGCCGGTCCGGATCACTGCGACGCGCGTTGTCATTACATCCCTCACCTTGGGCAAGAGCGTGAGCGATGTTCTGCGCGCTGCTGCCAATGTCTTCGAGAAGACGTGGTGCGGCTTTTACCATCCGCATCTCCGCAGCCGAATAAAAAATCCCGTGAGCTGTGGACGCGAATGGCCAAGCCAACGAATGAACTCGTCGACCGATATGTTCCGTATAAGGAGTATCATTCCAGGAAATCGACCGGAATACCCCGCTTTTGCCTCGGAACCGGCTCAGAGCCACACGGGGGCGGCATCGATCGCGTTGATCGCCTCCATCCCCAAATGCGCGCAAGTGTGATAGGAAGCCACCGTTCAGGTTAGGCTTTGGCCGCTGGTGATTGGGATTGATAAGGCCATGGATATTGCGAATCAGAAGATTGCGGGTGCGCCCCCGGTGCGCAAAACCAGAGCCGGCAAGGAGCTGATCTATCGTCACACGCTGTTTGTGCGCGTAACGCATTGGATCAATGTGCTCTGCATCGCGCTGCTCCTGATGAGCGGCCTGCAGATATTCACCGCCCACCCGATGCTTCAGTGGGGCATCATGGGCGGGGATAAAGATCCGGCGCTGCTTTCGATTTACGGCGAAGATCAGCTGGATGGTTCGGCGATCGGCTGGACCAAAATTGGCAGCCGCGCCTTCAACACCACCGGCGTGCTCGGCGTCTTCCGCGACAGGGATGGTTTCCTCTCAGGACGAGCCTTTCCCTGGTGGATCACGATCCCGAGCTACCAGTCGCTCGCCGAAGGGCGCCGCTGGCATTTTTTCTTCGCCTGGCTCTTTGCGCTGAACGGGATTGCCTATCTGATCTATGGCTTCGCGGCTCGCCACTTTCAGCGCGACCTGACGCCGACGCGTTTCGATTTGCGCAATATCGGGCGCTCCCTCCTCGATCACTTAAGGTTCCGCCATCCGCGCGGCGAGGCGGCGAAGCGCTATAATGTCCTGCAGAAACTCGCCTACATGGCGGTGATCTTCGTGCTTCTGCCGCTGATGATATTGTCCGGGCTGACGATGTCGCCGGGTGTCGATTCGGTGGCGCCCTGGCTGCTGGATCTCTTTGGCGGGCGCCAATCGGCGCGCACGATCCACTTCATCACCGCTACCTTCATCATCCTGTTCGTCGTCGTGCATCTGACTGAAGTCCTGCTTTCCGGCGTCTTCAACGAAATGCGCTCGATCCTCACCGGCTGGTTCGCCGTTAAGCCCGAGAAGACCGATGCGCGTTAGGAGCGAGCCATGACAAGCAATTCCATCACGCGCCGCGCTGCGCTTTTGGGCGCCGGCGGGTTGGCGCTTTCAGGATGCGACCAGCTCTCGCAGAACCAAACCTTCAAAAAGATGCTCGAAAGCGCCGAGAATCTCAGTCGCAATGGCCAGCGTCTGGTGCTCAATTCGTCCGCGCCTCTGGCGCGGGAATATCATGCCTCCGACATCTCCCGCGATTTCAAAGCCAACGGAACCGTGAAGCCGGATAGCGCCGATTACGGCCGTCTTGCGATGACCCAATTTGCCGATTGGCGGCTGAAGATCGACGGGCTGGTGAAAAAGCCGCTGTCGCTGTCCTTGGATGAGATCAAGGCGATGCCGTCGCGTACCCAGATCACGCGTCACGATTGCGTCGAAGGCTGGAGCGCGATCGGCCAGTGGACCGGCGTACCGCTGGGCAGTCTGCTGCGATCGGCCGAGCTGATGCCAAACGCGAAATACATCGTGTTTCGCTGTGCGGATGATCTCGAGCAATCGCGCGACGGCAGCGGTCTCTATTATGAAAGCATCGATCTGATTGACGCTTTTCATCCCCAGACCATCATGGCCTATGCGATGAACGGGCAGCCCTTACCGGTGCCACATGGCGCGCCGCTCAGGCTGCGCGTCGAGCGTCAGCTTGGTTACAAAATGGCGAAATATGTCATGCGCGTCGAGGCGGTCGAGGACTTCGCCAAAATCGGCTTCGGCAGAGGCGGCTATTGGGAAGACCGCGGCTATGAGTGGTACGCGGGAATTTGATGCGGCTTCTCGTTATATCTATCTGGCTATAATGCACCTTGTTAAGGGGTTGTGATATGGTCGCCCGCCCTTGAAGGCGGGGGCGAATCGGCGCGCGGCCTACGCAAGGCTTCAGCATCAGGAGGCATTCAATGGTGACACTCAAGGTCAACGGCAAGACGCATGCGCTCGACATCGAGGGCGAGATGCCGCTCCTATGGGCATTGCGGGACGAAATCGGACTGACCGGCACGAAATTCGGCTGCGGCATCGCGCAATGCGGCGCCTGCACCGTGCATGTGGACGGCGTCGCGATGCGCTCCTGCTCGGTCCCGGTGGCAAGCGTGGCCGGCAAGAACATCACCACCA
>JAXDMY010000092.1:0-3415 GCA_034665805.1 Alphaproteobacteria bacterium | reverse complement strand
GAAGCCGCGGATGGCGGAGACCGACGCCTGGCATTGTTCGAAAGTTCCGAAGTAGCAGTTCGTGCCGCCGCGGCTAGGCTTTTAAGTGTGGGCCAAAGAGAGATGAGAAAAGGGCCACCTTGGAGATCGCAACTATTTAACGAACTGAATTCCTAACTGCGGCCAGCGGTTCCAAACGGTGTCTGCATTCCGCCACCGTCCCTGTATCTCAATTTTGAACGAATACGGTAGCGCTACGCCCTTCGGCGTCATGATACAGGCGCCACGCTTGGATAAATTCACGATGTAGCAGGTCACATGGTCCCGACCATCGCCGACGTCCACAAGAACAGGCTGGCCGCCCATGTTGACACGCGGCTCTGTGCGCCGCTCGGCCGCCTCTGAATGCTCCTCGACCGCCTCTAAATCAGGTATACCCATCCGAATGCAGTAACACGGCGCCAATTAAAGCTACGTTAGCTGGCGCAGCTCGGGCTTGGTTAATGCCGTGTTGTAACCTGCAATGGCGACGAGCGACGTCTCCCGATTCCGAAGTTCGCACACCATTGCGGTAACCTCTGAGGGACACCAGCAAGCATATGAAGCTAGTGTGGTTTTGGTTCAGAAGTTCCTCCGCGGACTTGCGGCGAGGGTGGAGGGGAATTTCTGAACCACCACACCAGCGGATGACCGCCGTAATGTTATCGTTTTATTGTCTTCCAGCCCGGCGGAGCAACCGCGTCAGCGGCGACCGGGTCGATGAACACGCTTTTGGCAACATCCAGACAATCGGTGTTGTGGTTGAAATAGTCGTCGTTGCCCACGTCGAGCATTGATGGGCGCCATGGCCGATCGCCCGCGTACATCAGATCGCGGGGATCATCTGAAACATGGCCGGCTCTGGTATGGTGGGGCGCGCATTCGGCGACCGCACCGAGCGTGTGAAAGAATTCGTGGATCAGCGAAAATTCCCAATAGCCGGGAAGTTCCCCGGATGCCGCGAGCACATTGCTGACACACGGTCGTGCGCCCGGCGGTCTGCCGCGCAGATAGAGCGCCACGACGTTGCCGCGCAGGGTCGGCGGCCACGCGCCTCCGCCGCACGCATAGGTGCTGCTGCCCCCGAAGTAGACCGCGTAGATTTTTTCCGGATGATTGAAGCCGGCGGCATTGATTTCCAACTGGATTTGATCGCGAACGTGAGCACCAAAGTTCGCGATGGCGGCATCGGTTCGCGCCAGACGGAAAAAGGAAATATCCAATTCCCCGTTGCTGGTATCGAACCGCAGGCGGCGCGTCCCTTGTGTTTGAGCCACGAACCATTTTTGCGTGGCGGTAACAGAGGACGCAATCGAGCCGTTGGTATCGAGATGATAATCGATCCCGTCGTTGGGCAGGACATACATCACGTGGATCTGGTAACCGGAAAAATCGTCCGTGCGGTCTGCCGTCGATCGTGCCGATGCCGCCGTCTGCGCTGGAGCGCCGCAATTCGAAAACACGACAAGCAGAACGGCAGCCGCCACGCTCCTCACGATGAATTCCCGCCGCCGCATGTCGCCTCCCACAGGGGCATAGCGAACCATGTCTCGACGAATGAAACGATGGCTCGCAACATTCCCCAGGATTTATAGCCCGTAGGATGGGTTGAGCGTAGCGAAACCCATCGCATCGATTCCAAACCCAGTCAGGTTGGGTTTCGCTGCGCTCAACCCAACCTACTGGCTATCTCGACGGGCCGAGCCGTTTTCGCCTGGACCAGCGAGACGCATTGCGCCGCTAATGATGTTTGACACTTGTCAATATTTATTGTACACATACTCCGGTGATTGCGAGCTTTTACAACAAGGCGCTACGCAACTTCTTCCTCGATGATGATCCGAGCGGCATCCGCCCCGACCTTGTTGAGCGCGTCCGGGGCCGCCTGCAGGCGCTGCATCGAGCCAAGACGCTGGACGACTTGCGTATTCCCGGCTGGCGGCTGCACGCGCTGCATTCCAAGCCGCGGCGGCACGCGATTGCAGTCAATGGGCCGTGGCGAATAACGTTCGAATGGAAGAATGGCGACGCCCTGCGTGTCGACCTTGAGCAATATCACTAAGGAGACTGGTCATGCCCCGCGATTACAAGGTCCGAACCAAACCCGCGATGCGCCCGCCGCATCCCGGCTCGATCCTGCGGCTCGACGTTGTACCGGCGCTGAATATTTCCATCGCTCAGGCGGCGCGGGAGCTTGGCGTTTCGCGTCAATTGCTGCACGGCATTCTTGCCGAGAAGCTGCCGGTCTCGGCCGAGATGGCCGTTCGGCTCGGCAAGTGGTGCGGCAACGATGGACATCTGTGGATTGCCCTGCAGCGCGATTATGATCTTTGGCAAGCTGAGCGAAAGCTCGCCGGCCAGATTTCAGGCATCCCGACCCGCGACGCGGCTTAGCGGGCGGCCGAAAAACTCCAGGACGTCATTCCGGGGCGCGCCCAACGGGTCCGGCCCGATGACAGGCTCCGGCGCGAGCCCGGAATCCAGAACATCGGGATTTCCTGTTTTTTTGGATTCCGGGCTCGCCGCTTCGCGGCGCCCCAGCATGACCGCAGAGGCGCCGGTCGTCGCCAACAGGGGCGGCATCCGCGCGCTCTGCATGATGCGCTGGGGCATGCCGTCGTCGCAGAAGGCGCAGCTCGACGCCGCCGGCCGGCGCGCGTGCAAATTGCGCGCCAAAGGCAATCCGGTCGTGGACGCCTTCGTCAATAAGCAATTTGCGACAAGGCGCGGCAATTTCGTGAAAGCGCCCCCGCAATGAGTAGCCATTTGAGAGCCGCGGCGGCGAAGTGACTGCTATTGCAGGACATCATGACTGGCGGCGAGAGCGTCGAAAACGTCGTCCTTGGTGGCGGCGAGCCCGGCAAGTACATGGCCTGGGAACTCGCGCGGCAGGGCCGCCGGACCGTTGTCGTTGAGCGCGCTCTGATTGGTGGGGCGTGCCCCAACATCGCGTGCCTGCCGAGCAAGAACGTGATCAACAGCAGCAAGGTCGCGGACCTGGTCCGGCGCGCGGCGAGGTACGGGCAGCGGACCGGCCCCGTGGCGACGGACATGGCGAAGGTTCGCCAGCGCAAGCGCGAGATGGTCGACGGCTTGGTCGAGATCCATCGCCAGCGGTTCGCGTCTCACGGGCTCGAATTCATCCTCGGCGAGGGCCGTTTCGTTGCGCCTCGGACGATCGAGGTGCGCTTGGCAGCGGGGGGCACGCGGCGGATCGAGGCGGAGCGCGTCTTCCTCGATCTTGGCACCCACGCGACGGTTCCCGACATCCCGGGCTTGGCCGACGCCGTTCCGCTGACCCATGTCGAGGCGCTGGAGCTCGACCGCGTGCCCGAGCACCTGATCGTGCTCGGCGGCGGCTATGTCGGAGTGGAGTTCGCGCAGGCGTTCCATCGGT
>JAXDMY010000091.1:0-22629 GCA_034665805.1 Alphaproteobacteria bacterium | reverse complement strand
CCCGTCGTCTGCTTCACCGGGCCGCAAAAGCTCGCCATCGACATGGACGAGATGGCGGTCGCGGGCGGCCTTGCCGGCGAGCCGATCCGCATGGTGAAAGCGGTGAGCGTCGACCTCGACGTGCCGGCGGATGCGGAAATCGTCATCGAGGGACTGATCGATCCGGAATTGCTGGAGCCCGAAGCCCCCTTCGGGGAAAGCAACGGCTATGTCGCGCTGGAAGCGTTCAACATGAAGATGGACGTGACCGCGATCACGATGAAGCGCGCGCCCGTCTTTGTCGCGATCATCAGCCAGGTCACACCGTCAGAATCGAGTGTCATCAAGAAAGTGGCCTATGAGCCGATGTTCCTCGCCCATTTGCGCGACCAGCTGGAGGTCACGGGAATCAAGCGCGTGGTCATGCATGAGCGGTTGACCAATCTCAGACCGGTGATCTTCCTGCAGTTTGCTCCCGGCACGCCGAAGATCGAGGTTTGGCGCGGCCTCTATGGCGCGGCGAACTTTCAGGCCGGCTGCGGCAAGGTGGTGATCGCGGTAAGCGAAGACATCGATCCGGCAAGCGTCGATGCCGTGTTGTGGTCATTGGCCTACCGCACCAACCCAATCGAGGACGTGCACATCATCCCCTTCCGCGGCAATTTGCAGGGCGCGCAATATGGGGTGCGCAAATCCGACTCAAGCCTGCTGATCGACGCGACGTTGAAGAATCCGATGCCGCCTTTGGCTTTGCCGACACGCGAATTCATGGAAAACGCGCGTGTGATCTGGGACGAGCTTGGGCTGCCGCCGCTCACCATCAATCCGCCCTGGCACGGCTATACGCTGGGCGATTGGAGCGAGAGCTGGGATGTGTTCGCCAGACGCGCCGTGACCGGGGATTGGGAACAAAATGGGCTGGAAACATTGGCGCGCGAACGCAAGGGGTTGAAACCCGAAACGCCGGTGAAGAGCATCGAGAAAACGATCGATGATGCCAAGAAGGCATGAACCAATTGCCCCCCACCCCTACCCTCGGGCCCGCGACAGCTCCGCCGTCGCAAATCGGCCCTCGACCCCACAAGGGGGAGGGGTTCTAATGTTTTCACTTCCCACTCGTGGGGAGGTCGCCGCGGCGAAGCCCAAAGGGCGAAGCCGGGCGGGTGGGGGGATTGGCCAATGACGATTGCGAGCACCACGGCGGACGTTGCGGCGCCTGCCGACGGTGCGGGACGTTCCCAAGTTTTCGACGTCGGCATCCACGAGAAACTGCCGCTGGGGCAGGCGCTCATGCTCGGCTTTCAGAACATCTTCGGCATGATCGGAATGTTCGTTTTTCCGGGGATCACCGGACAGGCGCTGCATCTTAGCGTCGAACAGACCGCGCATCTTTACGGCATGACCTTCCTGGTCTCGGGTTTCGTTACCGCGTGCCAATCGGTTCTGATTCTGAAGCTGCCGATCGTGCATGGACCCTATGTCGGAAGCTTCACGGCCCTCCTGGCGCTCGGCGCGCTTCCCGATGGCGGGCTCGGGCTTGCCTTCGGTTCGTGTTTCGTGGCCTGCATCATCTGGTTCCTGCTCACGGTGCCGATTCGCGGCTTTAGCTTCGCCGCCCTCTTCGCGCGCTATCTGCACAGCCCCATGATTTCGGGCATCATGGTGCTTCTCGCCATGGTGCAGATCGCGAACACATCCCTGCCCGCCTGGATCGGAGAAAAAGCGAGTCCGGGATTTCCCGGCATCAATCTTTTCGCCGGCGCTGTGGCGGTGGCGATCCTCATTTGCTTCACGCTATGGGGTGGCAAGCAATTCCGCCGCGTCGCCATGCTGGTGGGGCTGGTGCTGGGGACACTTGTTTATGCGCTGTTCATTCCGATTTCGTTTGCCCGCGTCATCGCCTCGCCCTGGCTGGTGACGCCGCAATTCTTTCCCTACGGATTTTCGGTGCGCCTCGACATCGTCATCCTGTTCGTGCTGGTGCTCGTGCCGGCGAACATCGCATCCATGGCGCTCTACACGGTCGTCGGCAAATGGGCCAACGAGAAGCTTACACCGGCACGCATGTCGGGCGGGTTGATGAGCGTGGCGATCGGCGGCATGCTGGCCTCGGTGCTTGGCACCTATGCGACGCATATCTATCCCGACAATATGGGGCTGCTGCGCACCACACGCGTCGGCTCGCGCTATGCCACCCTCACCTGCGGCATTTTGCTGATCCTGCTCGGCTCCTGCATCAAATTCGACATGCTGCTGGTTCTCGTGCCCACGCCGGTGCTCGCCGCCATCGCGACGCTGCTGTTCGGCATTGTGATGATGCATGCGATCCAGCATTTATCGACGGTCGAATGGGACGACCGCAATTTGATCATCGCGGGGTTTTCGCTGCTGCTGGGCGTGGGCGGATTGTTCGTGGCCGGCGAGGCTTACCAGGCGCTGCCTCTGGTGATCCGCATCATGCTCAAGCAGGCAGTCGTCGTGGGCGGTGTGCCGCTGATCACGCTCCACGCCATTCTGAACCGCGATCGGATCACGGCGGGTTACGTGAAGGCGTAGAGCTCGCGGAGACAATTCGACGATGAATAATGCACTGCACGCTATCGTTTGCAGTGGTGAGATCATTTCCGAACAGGGCGGTTCCACCATCGTGCCCTGGTGGAGCTACACGAAAACCGTGCTCGCCGCTGCGGCGCTGACATTTGTGCGCGACGGCAAATTGCAACTTGATGTGGTAATCGAAGGCGAGCGTTTCAACCTTCGCCAATTGCTGCAGCATCGTGCGGGGTTATGCGACTACGGAGAGCTGGGCGATTACCACGCGGCGGTCGCTCGCGGCGACAAACCGTGGTCTGAGATAGAACTGCTTGAGCGGGCGGATGCCGCCCGGCTGCGCTACGAGCCGGGTCAGGGATGGGGCTATTCGAATATCGGCTACATTATGGTGAGCCGCATCATCGAACGCGCCGCCGGTGCACCTTTGGCCAGCGTGGTCGCACGCCGCATCTTCGAACCACTCGGGCTCGGCACGGCTCGGTTCGCGGTGACGAAAGCCGACCTTATCGGCGTCGAGATGGGCCAAGCCGAGGACTACGATCCCCGCTGGGTTTATCATGGCCTGTTGGTCGGAACCTTGTCCGAAGCCGCGCTTCTGTTGGATGGGTTGTTGAGCGGGATATTGCTTCCGCCGAACCTCATTGCGGAGATGCTGCACGCGCATCCCGTCGAAGGGGCCGCGGATCGTCAGTGGCGCGCCCCTGGCTATGGGCTCGGTGTCATGACGGAAGCTCCGGATGGGCCGGTGGGCCACACGGGCGGTGGCGCCGGAAGTAGCATCGCGGTCTACCGATCTCGTAAGTCTCTGCCGCAGACGGTTGCTGCGTTCGTGCCTTACGACAATCTCGGTCAGGTGGAGCACTTCGCATTCTCAAAGCTGTGAAACAATTGGTTCGCTGAGCTAGTGACGAGGGATCACCCCTCATCCGGCGCGCCAAACACGCACGCAGCCTACTCCGCCATGGGGCCGAGGATACGGACGGCATCGGCGAATAGCTCGTCGGCCGAAAAGGCGCGCGAAATAAGCTTCTGCCGCACCGCATAGTCGTTGAGCTGTTCCAGGGATTGGCGGATCGCCTTGATGCCGAAGCGCAAGGGATCCTCCGCGCCCGTGGGAAGAGCAGCGGCAGCGCGGCTTTCCTTCAGCACGCGATAGACCTCGCGCACCACATCGGGCCGCGCCTTCACGATGGACTCGCGCATCACGGCGAGATGATTGATCGGCACGCCGCCATGTTTGCGGGCCCAGGCGCGGCCTGCGGCTTCATGGTCGGGGATCAAATGTTTCAGCGGCCCCTCTTCGGCGACATCGCCGAGAATCGCCGCATCGATCTTCCCATCGAGCAGCATCTGTTTCAGCGTCGCCCCTTCGGGGGCACGCTCGACATTGGAAGGATCGCGATATTCGGCCAGATGCGCGTCCTCGAAGATGATCCAGCGGACGCTGGCGATGTCGACGCCGTAATCCTCAGCCAGGAACCCACGCACCCAGGCGCCCGTGGTCTGGGTGTAGGCGCGCACACCGACGCGCTTGCCCGAGAGATCGGAAGGCGAAAGGTGACCCTTGTCCGCATTGTAGAAGATGGTGTGGTGCTGATTGCGGCCGACAATCGTGGCGGGAAGCAGCGTGTAGGGTTTGCCGTAATGTTTGGCCTGCAGGAAGGTGACCATTGCGAGCTCGCCGAAATCATATTTGGCATCGCGCACCAGCGCCTTGAACTGCGTGTTCGCGACTTTCACCTCGAAATAATCGAATGTCACGAGCGGCGAGGAGATTTCGCCGGCCTTCATCGCTTTCGTGTTTGGATGCATGCCGAGCAGGCTATGCAGCACCACCGGTTCCGTATTGGCCATGGGCTTATTGGTCCTCGAGCGCAGGGTACAGGATCTGCGCGGTGCCGGAGAATATCCATTCGCGATCGCGAGCGGAGAGGAAAGCAAGCGTTTCCTGCGCGAGCTTCACAAGATCGGAGAGCGATTTCTCGGAGGCAGGGAAGTTCGAACCCCAGGCCACGCGCGGGGCGCCAAAATCCGAAACGATGCGGCCGAAGAAAGTTTCGGGGCTCGCTTTGCCGGCGCGCGCGCCGAGGAGATTGCGCTCCGTCACTTTGAGACAGACATTGGGATAGGCGGCGAGGCCCCAAAGACTATCGGCGCCGTGATAAGGCGGCCCGTCCTCCTGAACGGGGCGCGCGAGATGATCCAGGATCACGCGCAAACGCGGAAAACGCTTGAGCACGCTTGTCAACTGCGGAATGCCCTTGGCCGTCATTTGCAGGCAGACAGGCAGATGGCTTTTCTCTGCCAACTCCCAGGCCGGAAAAGAGCGCGGATCGTCGAGCCAATCGGCCTGGCCGGGCATGGTGCTGCCCGTGGTGAAAAGCCTCAGGCCCGTGAGCCCGCGTCCCATCCAGTGGCGCATCTTATCGCATGCGTCTGGGGCAAGGACATCGGCGGAGAACACGCCGGTGAAGCGTTTGGGATGCGCGGCCACCGCGTCGGCGACATAGGAATTGTCGTGCCCATAGCAGGTGGAGGCTTGCACCAGCGCCGATTTCGCGATTCCGGCGCGATCCATCGCCGCGATCATCGCATCGACGTTTACGGGGCGCTCGCGCGACCAATCCGATTGATGGCCACCCAAAGGCGCTCTGGGATAACGCGTCGTGTCGGTGGAAATCACATGCGGATGAATATCAATGACGGGCATTCGGCAGGTCCCTTTTCGGATGGGGGCGTTGTAGTCGAAAATATCGGTCGGGGCGACGGTCAAAATCGCGCATCCGGAGGCATGCAAGGCGTTGTCGCGCCGGCGTTTTTCTTCTAGTCGTAACCGGCAACGCCGGATCCTCGCGATGAAGCGCAGCACCCAACGCATCCTGACCACCCATGTCGGAAGCCTGATCCGGCCCAAGCCCCTGCTGGATCTGCTGCGGGCGCGGCAGAGCGGCCAGATCGACGATCGCGCCTATACGGAATGCCTCAAGGAGAGCGTCGCGGGCGTGGTGCGGCGGCAGGCCGAGGCCGGGATCGATATCGTCGATGACGGCGAATACGGCAAGAACATCTCCTGGTCGCAATATGCGTTGGAGCGTCTGAGCGGATTCGAGCGCCGGCGCGTTCCACTGGAAGCGAACCCCTTCGTCGCGGGCGCGGACCGCGCGCGCTTCACGGAGTTCTACGCCGAGATGGACGCGCAGCAGGCGCCGTCATCGGACTGGGATTCGGTCTGCGTCGGGCCGATCGCTTATACCGGGATCGATGCGCTGAAGCGCGACATCGACGACATCAAGACGGCGCTCAAGGGCGTCGCCGTCGAGGAGGCGTTTCTTCCGGTGGCGGCGCCGGCCAGCGTCATCCCCGACCGCAAGAATGAGCATTACAAAAACGACGAAGAGATGTTTCAGGCGCTCGCGGAAGCGATGCGCACCGAATATCGCACCATCGCGGAATCGGGGCTGCTGCTGCAATTGGACGATGCGCGCGCCGCGGTCACCTATGACCGCATGGTGCCGCCGGCGAGCTTTGGCGATTACCGCAAATGGCTGGAACATCAGATCGAGGTGCTCAATCACGCGATCCAAGGAATTCCGCAGGATCGCATCCGCTACCATGTCTGCTGGGGAAGCTGGCCCGGCCCGCACACCACGGACGTGCCGCTGAAGGACATCGTCGACATCTTGATGAAGGCCAATGTGGGCGCCTTCCTGATCGAAGGGGCCAATCCGCGCCACGAGCATGAGTGGGAAGTCTGGCAGAATGTTAAGTTGCCCGAAGGCAAGGTGCTGATACCGGGAGTCATCAGCCACGCCACCAATATCGTCGAGCATCCCGAACTCGTCGCCCAACGCATCGTCCGCTATGCCAAGGCGTTGGGCCGCGAGAACGTGATCGCCGGAACCGATTGCGGCTTCGCGCAAGGGCCGTTCCACCGCCGCGTGCACCCTTCGATCATGTGGGCGAAGCTGGAAGCGATGGCGCAAGGCGCGCGGATCGCCAGCAAGCAGCTTTGGAATTGACGGCTGGTTCTAGTGCGCTGCGACAAAGTTCGCGATGTCGTCGCGCAAGGCCGCCCGGTCGCGGAATCCGGGCGCAAGCGCGAGCATGATCCCCATATGGCCGACATTGGGGTAGGTGATTTCGACCACTTCGCCGCCATGACCCTTGAGATGCGCCGCGAGCTTGCTATGGCTCTCCAGCACCTCCGGGCTCTCGCTGGAGCCCGCCACGAGCAGGATGGGCGGCCGCTTGCCGGTGATGAAGGTGGCAGGGCGCGTCTCGGGACGCGCGGGGCCGCGGAACGTGTCGCGGATGATGGGGTCGTTGATCGGCAACTCGTGATACCGGCCGGCGATCGCGATGACGCCCCGGATCCAGGAAGGATCGGCGTTGGCGCCCCGAAGATAGGCCGGATTGGCCGCCAGCATCACCGAGATATAGGCCCCCGCGGAATGGCCGGCGAGGAAGATGCGGGCAGGATCCCCGCCGAACTCGGCGGCACGCGCGTGGACCGCGGCGAGCGCGGCCGCGCCATCTTCGAGAAAATCGGGGAAGCGCGCTTCGGGATAGATCCGGTAATCGGCGACCGCGACAATGATGCCCTTGCTGGCGAAGGCCTCGCCTACCACGCGATATTCGCTTCTGCGCCCGGCACGGAATGCGCCGCCATAGAGGAACAGCACGATGGGCGCAGGTCCCGCTAAGGCCTTGGGCAGATAGAGATCGTAGCGTTGGCGCGGGGCGCTCCCATAGGGCAGATCCCTCTTCACGCGGTAGCCCGAGCGCGGCACGGTCAGGTTGAGCATCATCGCGGGCGAGCGTCCCCGCCCGAACAGACCCAAGATCGCCGTCAGGAAACGCAAGATCCACATGATTTCGTTTTATCCGTTCGCCGGTGATTTCCAAAATGCCGCGCGGTGCTAATCTTCAGTCCATGAGCACCATGCCCCTGATCGCGCTTCCGACCGGCGAGACCGTGCCAGCCCTTGGCCAGGGCACCTGGACCATGGGCGATAGCGCCACGCGGCGCAAAGAGGAGGTCGCGGCGCTCCGGCTCGGCATGGACCTCGGGATGACGCTGATCGACACCGCAGAGATGTATGCGAGCGGCGGCGCCGAAGAGGTGGTGGGCGAAGCGGTCGCGGGCCGGCGTGACGAAGCCTTCATCGTCAGCAAGGTGATGCCCGGAAACGCCTCGCGCCGCGGCACGGTGGCGGCCTGCGAGAAGAGCCTCAAACGCCTGAAGACCGACCGCATCGATCTCTATCTGCTGCACTGGCCCGGACCGAGCCCGATCGCCGAGACGGTGGACGCTTTCACCACACTGAAGCGGGCGGGAAAAATCCGCCATTGGGGCGTCAGCAATTTCGATGTCGGCGAGATGGAAGAAGTCGTCGAGCTTCCCGACGGGAAGGACGTCACGACCAATCAGGTGATGTACAATCTGCGCCGGCGCGGGATCGAGTTCGATTTGATCCCGTGGTGCGAACGGCGCCGGATTCCCATCATGGCCTATTCGCCACTGGATCAAGGAAAGCTGCTGCGCTCGCGCGAGCTGGAAGGCGTGGCGGCGCGGCACAAGGCGATGCCGTCGCAGGTTGCGCTCGCCTGGCTGCTGCTGCAGGAAGCCGTCATGGTAATCCCCAAGGCTGGCAGCGACGCGCATGTGCGCGAGAACCATGGCGCGCTGGCGGTGCGCCTGGATGCGCGCGACCTCGCCGAGCTGGATCGTGCCTTTCCCCCGCCGGCCAAGAAGAAGCCCCTGGCATCCACATGAGGGGCCGAAAATGCGGGTAGGCATTGTGGGGCTCGGCTCGATCGGCAGAACCGTCGCGCGGAACCTGCATGAGGGGAAGATTCCCAGAGCGGTCTTTGCCGGCGCCGCGGTGCGCGACCGCGCCAAGGCTGAGGCATTTTTGAAGGAGATCGGTTGCGACGCGCCGATCCTCACGATTGAAGCGCTTGCGGCGGCGGCCGACATCGTCGTGGAATGCGCGCCGCCCGCCGTGCTTGCGGACATCGCAGCCCCGGTTTTGGCGTGCGGAAAAAAATTGATGGTCTTGAGCGCAGGCGTGCTGTTGCGGCACCCGGAGCTGATCGCGCTGGCGAAGGAACATGGCGGACAGATCATCGTGCCGACCGGCGCGCTTATCGGCTTCGACGCCGTATCGGCTGCGGCCGAAAGCGAGATCCAGTCGGTCAAGATGATTACGCGAAAGCCGGTGAAGGGGCTTTTGGGCGCGCCCTATCTGGTCAAACATAAGATCGACATTGCGAACTTACGCGAGCCCTTGTTGGTATTCGAGGGCAGCGCGCGGGACGCCGCCGCGGGCTTTCCCGAGAACGTCAATGTCGCGGCGGCCTTGTCGCTGGCGGGAATCGGCGCGGACCGCACCACCATCGAGATCTGGGCCGACCCTTCGGTCACGCGCAATATCCATCGCGTGGTGGTGGAAGCGGATTCGGCGCGGTTCGAAATGTCGATCGAGAATGTTCCGAGCGCGAACCCCAAGACGGGGCGCATCACCGCGCTGAGCGTCCTCGCCGCTTTACGGAAAATGACCGCTCCTTTGCGCGTGGGGACCTAGTGTCGTGGTTCCGAAGTTCGCTAGACATCGATATCGGGCTCCTGGCGAACTTCGGAACCGAAACGACACTAGGATTCAATGATTTGCTAGTGTCCTTTGATTCCGAAATTCGCCAGGAGCGCTATATAGAGATGAAGCGAATTTCGGAATCGGGACACTAGCGCCATGCGGCCCTTCCAAGCCACGTCCGGCGTCGATCGGCAATTGCCTGCGGGCGATGAGATTTTCCTGGATCATGTCGCGCATTTCGTGCCGGACAAGGACGCCGCCCGCAACAGGTTGATGAGCCTGGGCTTCATGCCCACGCCGTTCTCGATACAAACCAACCGCGAGGGCGATGGGACGGAACGCCTGACGGGCACCGGCAACACGACGGCGATGCTGCCCCGGGGCTATCTCGAATTCCTGTTCAAAACGGCCGATACGGTTTTGGGCCGCGAATTCGACGAGGGAAATGCGCGCTATGCCGGGATTCATCTGATCGCCTTTGGCGTGGCCGATGCCAAAGCGCAACGCGGGCGGCTTGCTTCGAGCGGCTTTGCCGTGCAGCCGCTGGTGGCATTGCGCCGCACCGTCGGCACGGAAACCGGCACGGCGGAAGCGGCCTTCACCGTCGCCCGCGTCGAAGCCGGCGAGATGGCCGAGGGGCGCGTCCAGATGCTCACGCACCACACGGAGGATGCGGTGTGGCAGAAGCGCTGGCTCGCCCATGGGAATGGCGTGCGCGAGCTGATCGATGTGGCGATCGCGGTGCCGAACCTGGCGGAAGCGGATTTGCGCTTCGCCCGCTTCCTCAATCGAAAATCGGTGGCGAGCGATTTTGGCCGTGCGTTCTTTCTCAATCGGGGCGGCGTGCAGCTGCTGGATGCGGCGGCCTTCGCGCGAATCATGCCGGAATTGCGCATCCCCACCCTGCCCTTCATCGGGATGGTTGCACTGGGCGTCGAAAGACTTGATGCGACCGAAGGCGTCCTCGCTTCGGCCGGGCTACCCATGATGAAGCGGGACCGCATGCTGATCGCGCCCTTCCCGCTCGAGCTGGGCATCGGCGCCTGGGTCTTTGTCGAGAACGCGGCCGACTTGCCGTGGCGGGCACATTCGTGACATCTCCTCGCCGCACGCTCTTCGCCGGACGAGAATGACAAATCCAACGCCTTTCACCACGCGCCCCGAGATCGATGGGATTTTCGGCGTGGTTGCATCGACCCATTGGATCGCCACCGCCATCGGCATGTCGATGCTGGAGAGGGGCGGCAACGCCTTCGATGCGGCGGTCGCGGCCGCGTTCACACTGCAGGTCGTCGAGCCCCATCTGAACGGGCCGGGCGGCGACGTCCCCGTCATCCTCTACGATGCGCGCGCCGGCAAACCCATCGTCATCTGCGGCCAGGGCGTGGCGCCGCGGGCCGCCACGATTCCGCGCTTCCGCGCCCTCGGCCTCAAGATGGTGCCGGGATCGGGCCTGCTTGCTGCCTGCGTGCCGGGCACATTCGAGACCTGGATGATGCTGCTGCGCGATTTCGGCACGATGCGGCTGCGCGACGTGCTGGAGCCCGCGATCTTCTACGCCCGCGAAGGCCATCCTCTGGTCGAGCGCGAAACCGAAACCATCACAAGCGTGGAAGCGCTGTTCCGCGAACATTGGAAAAGCTCGGCGGCGATTTATCTACCCAGTGGCAAGGTGCCCGCGCCCGGCACGCTGTTCCGCAATCCGACTCTCGCCGCGACCTATGAGCGGCTGCTGAAGGAAGCGGAAAGCGCCGGGGGCGACCGCCTGCGCCAAATCGAGCGCGCGCGGCAGAGCTGGTCGCACGGTTTCATCGCCGAAGCGATCGATGGTTTCTGCCGCAACACGGAGGCCATGGACACCAGCGGCGTGCCGCATCGGGGCCTTCTTAGCGGTGACGACATGGCGGCGTGGTCGCCGCACAGCGAGGCGCCTGTCACTTATGATTATGGCCGCTTCACCGTCTGCAAGGCCGGATTCTGGAGTCAGGGGCCGGTGCTGTTGCAGCAGCTCGCTCTGCTGAAAGGTTTCGATCTGGACCGGCTCGATCCAGCGGGTCCCGATTTCATCCATCTGCAGGTCGAGTGCGCGAAGCTTGCCTTTGCCGACCGCGACAGTTTCTACGGCGATCCGGCTTTCGTCGCCGTGCCCGGAGAGGTGCTGCTGTCCGATGTCTACAATGACGAAAGGCGGCGACTGATCGGAACCAGCGCCAGCTTGGAGCTGCGCCCCGGAAACATTCCCGGCTGTGGCGGAAAGGTGCATGTCGGAGAAGCGAGCGGGACCCCGGCGGCGGGCGCGGGCGAGCCGACCGTGGGGTCGATGGGCGCGGGGGAACCGACGGTCGGCAAGCTTGGCGAAGCGCGCGGCGACACGGTCCATTTCGACATCATCGACCGCTGGGGCAACATGATCTCCTCGACACCCTCGGGAGGCTGGCTCCAATCATCCCCGGTCATTCCGGAGCTGGGGTTCTGTCTTGGCACGCGGGCCCAGATGTTCTGGCTCGATGAGACCCACCCGGCAGCGTTGGCGCCCGGCAAGCGGCCGCGCACCACCCTCTCGCCGACCATCGCGATGCGGGATGGCGAGCCCTATCTCGCGTGGGGAACGCCCGGCGGAGACCAGCAGGATCAATGGACCTGCCAGTTCCTGCTGCGGCATGCCCATGCGGGACACAATCTGCAGCAAGCAATCGACGCGCCGGCCTGGCATTCGGAGCATTTCCCCAGTTCGTTCTGGCCGCGGACGGCCCGCCCCGGCGTGCTGCTGGTCGAGGGGCGCCTCAACCAAGCCACCATCGCAGAGTTGCGCCGGCGCGGGCACATCGTCGAAGTGGGCCCGCTATGGTCGGAAGGGCGGCTGACGGCGGCCTCGCGCGATGGTGTGCGGCGGAAGGCAGCGGCCAATCCGCGCGGCATGCAGGGCTACGCGGCGGGACGGTAAGACTCGCCCACCCTCCCCTTGAGGGAGGGTGGAGCGCGCGGCACTTACTCAGATGGCATTGCCGCCGCGGCGGTGAGGGCGCGTTCCTGCTCGGAAACGCCAAGCGTCCGCCAGTCGGTCGTTTTCGGTACGATACCCTCGAAGGAGGTGAGCTTCACCTGAGGAATGCGCGGCTCGGCCGTACCGATTGCCGACCCGTTCTCCCTCATGCGCTTTGCGGCCCCGATCATCTGCCGGCGGAATTGAACGACAGCGATATCGCTCAGGCCGAGATTGTCTGAAGTGCGGTCGCTGATCGGACCCATGGATTCCCACATTGCCATGTCTTGGGCGGGAATGCCTTTGATGCCCGTGAAATCGCCGAGCTTCATCGCCTGGCGATCCTGAAGGAAGCGGTTCTCCAAGGTGCGAATTTTCCGGTAATTCTCGTCCAGATCGACACCCACCTGGGCTGCGCAGAATTTGCGCCATGCTTCCTGTGCAATGCCCTTGGTCTCATGCCAGGCGATGAAATAGAACATCGTATTCCCATCATCGATGGGCACGAGCATCTGCGCCAATTTGTATTGGTCGTTGGGCGGGATGATCACGGTGAAGGGCGCCACGAACAGCGTGACCCGGACATAGTCGTGCGTGCCGGCATTCACGATGGGCTTGCGGATCGCAGCGTAGCGAAATCCGAAATTGGTGAGTTGCACTTTCATGCGTGGTGCTTTGTCGGCAGAAGGCCGCGGCCAGTGCTCGCCTGTGGCCTTTGCGCCGTCGACCGCCATCGTGGGCATGTCCGTCGAGTGCAGGCTGGAGCTGTGGCCCGAATCGATGGAGCCTTCCAACACCTGCGCCCAATTGCAGGCGGTGTGAATCTTCACGATGCTGATATTCACATGCGGCGAGGGCGCCCAGGAAGGTGATTGAAACTCGCAAAAGGACTCGGGCGCCCCCATATAGATCCAAACAAAACCACCACCCTCGCGCGTGGGGTAAGATTTGTGCTTTCGGAGCGCCTTGAGGTTTGCTCCCCCGTCAGGTTCGCACGCCATGTCGAGCACATTGCCCTCAACATCGAACTTCCAGCCGTGATAGAGGCAGCGAAGCCCGCAATCCTCGTTGCGGCCAAAGGCCAGCGACGCGCGACGATGCGGACAATGTTCTCGCAACGCCCCCAGACGGCCGCTGGTGTCGCGAAAGACGACAAGGTCTTCCCCCAAAAGCCGCGTGCGCGCCGGTGCGCCGTCAGGCTCGCTGACTTCCTCCGACATGCAGGCGGGCAGCCAGTGGCGGCGCATGATGTGACCCATGGGCGCATCACCCTCCACCCGGCAGAGGAGATCGTTTTCTTCGCGCGTTACCATCCGATTCCTCCAGCATCCGCGGAGGCTGTAATACTTAGGTCTCTAAGTTTAGAGGATAGGGCCTACTGTGACGATTGTCGAGCAGGTCTTGCCTTGACGGGTTTGCGCGGCTTGCCCTTGAGGCTATTGGCCTCGTCATCGGCAAGGTTTTGGATCATGCGCAGCAGCATTTGGCGGGCAATGGCGACATTGGCTGCGCTCACACCGCGTAAGGCGAACTCGTTGACTTCCAATGCCAAGGGAACGAGCTTGGCTTTCAATGCGCGACCTTTCGGCGTGAGGAAGATGAACACCTTCTTCCTGTCGCCCTCATATCGCTTGCGCAAGATGTAACCGCGTTTTTCCATCGCCTTCAGCGCGGAGAATGTGGTTGGTTCCATCACCCCGGCTTGCTCGCTCAGTTCGCTCTGCGTTAACCCGTCTTTTTCCCAAAGTATGCGCAAGAACGCCCAATGGCCGAAGCCGACCGAGTGCTCGGTCAGCCGCATGTGCAAGGCGCGCGTCAAACCTTTGGCCGCGTCGCGCACCAGATGCGCGAGCCGGTCATTGGGTACGGCTTCCCGCCAATGGCGCAGAATGAGCTGGGTACTGCCCTTCGAGGCCGATGGATCGTCGCGCTTCACGGAAGGTCCGATCTCAAATCTGCCGCCTAGCCGCCCGGACGTTGGGCGGCGAATTTGGAGCCGCGCTCGCACATGCGCCCTTCCGGGTCCTGCCACAATCGTTGGGTTGCGTGCAGATGGCCGAGCGCGCGGGCGACGGTCCTAAAATCGTAGGCCGCAAAACGTTCGGCGATCTCGGTGTAATAGAGCGGCTTTTCCGCAATCGCCTGCAAAATCTCATCCGCCAATTTCGCAACGGCCCGCTCGTCGCCCGTTTTGCCCGAAGCGTCGGTCTTTCCCTTGACGTAATCGCCGATTCTAGCCGTGTCGGCATAGGCATAGGCGATGCGCTCGAAACGCTCCTTGGGAATCCCCTCGCCGATGGTCGCGTCGATCCCGATTTTCGCCGTGGTCGGCGCCACGCCATGCGGCGTCGGCGGCAGCGACGGATCAAGCGGCTTGCCGCGCGCATTGGTGACGATGAGGACGTCCTTGTCGCCCTGCACGCGCGTCGCGATCGCCCACTCGACGTCCATAGGATTGAACACGTCGATATCGTCATCGACGATCACCACATGTTTCAGATCCATCACCGAGAGCGCGGCGAGGATGGCGTTCTTGGCTTCCCCCGGCTGCTTCTTGATCGAGATTACCGCATGCCAGAAGGCACAGCCGCCGAGCGTAACATTGATGTCCTTCACATTGACGCCGGCGGTGCGCAGCGCCTGACGGATCGCGGCGTAGCGCGTCGGCGCCGCCAGCCACGTATTCTCCCACGGCATGTGCAGCGAATAATAGATCGCATCCTTGCGGTGCGAGATCGCCTTGATCTGCACCAGCGGATTCCAGTGCAAGCCCCCCATCAGCCGCGTGAACTCGCCGAAGCGACCTTCTGGCCAGGTCCAGCCGGTGGGCAGGATCTCCGCTTCGAGCACGATCTCCGCATCGGCGATATAGGGCGCATCGACCGTCTGGCAGGGCGCCAACTCGACCGGGGCGCCGCGAAGGCCGCCCGCGATGTGCATTTCGTCCACCCCCAAAGGCGCGCGATAGCCCGACGCCATGATCTCGAGCGGATGGGTGCCGATGCTGATGGAAATGGGCAGCGGCCGTTTCGCCTCGAAGGCGCGCTGAGCGAACAGGCGCATATTGTTCGGCGTGACGATGTCGATGCCGGTGAGGGCCTTTTCCTTGACGATGAAGCGATAAATGCCGCTGTTCCAGCCAAGCTCGGTATCCTTGGCGATCACCACGCCTGCCGTGATCATGGGGCCGCCGTCGAAGATGGACGACATCGGGATCGGCAGCTTGAAGAGGTCGACATCCTCGCCCAGATGCGTGACTTCCCGGGTGCGGGATGTGTTGACCATGATCGGCGGAATCGGATTGTCGATGGCCTTTCTGAGCTTCACCTCGATCTCGCCATAGGTCTTGACGCCCATCGAAATCATGGCGCGCTTTTGCGAGCGGATGATGCCCGAGACCACCGGCATGTCGTAGCCGATGACTTTGTGGAAGAGCACCGCCTTGTCCGACTGATCAACCAATGTGGCGATGTGGCGGATATCGACCGGCTGCTTGAGATCGATGAGCTCGTCCGCTTCCCGCAGGCGGTCGAGAAATTGCCTGAACGTCTCCTGCATGAGCCTTCTCCGGGTCCGCCGAGGGACCTTACCTAGCCAATCCACGCGGGGCGGGCTAGATAGGACGCACGTCGAAATTCATCATGGGCACCTCAATGAAGGCTCTGCTTCTCCGCCAGCATGGCGGTCTCGAAAATCTGCAGGTCGTCGACGACCATCCCATGCCGAGGGCGGCTGACGGCCATGTCGTGATCCGGGTGAAGGCGTCGTCTTTCAATTATCACGACGTATTCACGGTGAAGGGCATGCCGGGCATCAAGGTGCCGCTTCCCGTGGTCATCGGCCTGGACATGGCGGGGGAGATTGCCGAGCTCGGTCCCGGCGCCGCGGGGTGGAAAATTGGCGACCGCGTATTGGTGAATCCGCTCAACAAGAAGATGGGCCTGATGGGCGAGATGCTCGACGGCGGCATGGAGGAATTCTGTCTCATCGCCGCCGATCAGCTCATCCGCATGCCCGATGGCGTCAGTTTTGAGCAGGCCGCCTCGCTTCCCGTCGCCTACGGTACCGCGCACCGCATGCTGGTCACGCACAACACAGTGAAGAAGGGGGATCGGGTTCTGATCCTGGGTGCGTCGGGCGGCGTGGGGACGGGCTGCGTCATTCTTTCCAAACTGCTGGGCGCCGAGGTGATCGCCTGCGCAGGTTCGGCAGAGAAGATGCAGAGACTGAAGGACATGGGCGCGGATGAAGCAATCAATTACACCGAGCTGGATTTCTCGCGCTGGGCGGTAGAGCGATACGGCAAGCCGCAGCGGCGCAGCTACGAAGGCGGCGTCGACGTGGTGATCAATTTCACCGGCGGCGACACCTGGCAGCCCTCGCTCAAATGTTTGAAGCGCGGCGGCAAGCTTCTGGTGTGCGGCGCAACGGCGGGCTACGACCCCAAGGAAGATTTGCGCTACATCTGGAGCTTCGAGCTGCAGATCATTGGCTCCAACAGTTTCTACGACGAGAACCTGATCGCGCTGATGGGGCTGATCCACGAGGGCAAGATGAAGCCCGTGATCGACAAGGTGGTGCCGCTGGAAGGCGCGGCCGAGGGTTTGCGCCTGATCCAGGATCGGCATGTGATCGGCAAAGTGGTCGTGACGCCTTAGGCCCTGTTTACACAGCCTAGACCCGCGAGGATCAAATGAGCGACGACATCACGATGGAGAAGGTGCAGGCGCTGATCACGCGGGCGCCCTATCACCAATGGCTGGGGCTGCAAGTGCTCGCGCTCCATGACGACGGCATCGATCTGAAGGCGACATGGCGCGAGGAGTGGGTTGTCAGTCCGGATCGGCGCTACACCCATGGCGGCGTGCTGGCTGCATTGGTCGACCTTGCGGCGGATTGGGCGCTGGTGAAACGCACTGGGCGCGGCGTGCCGACCATCGATCTGCGTGTCGATTACCATGCCGCCGCCATGCCCGGCGATTTGACCGTGAAAGGGCGCGTCGTGAAAGCCGGCGGCCAATTTTCCACCGCCGAGGCGCATGTCTACGATGCCGGCGGCAAACTGTTGGCGAGCGGCCGAGGCACCTATTTCACCGCGCCTCCTCCGCCACCCAAAGGGTGAATGCGAGTCATCGATGCCTCAGTTCGAGAATCTCGGCGACCTGATCCAACGGGACCGCGATCCCGACAGAATCGCCATCATCGATCTCGGGGGCGAGAAACCGCCGCGGGAATTCTCCTATCGACGATTGGACGAGATCGCGCGCGCCGTCGCACGCGCACTCTCGTCCCGCGGGTTCGTGCGCGGCGACCGCGTGGCGATTCTTTCGGCAAACCGGGCGGAATATGTCGCAACACTATTCGGCATCATGCGCGCAGGCCTGATCGCGGTTCCGGTGAACTTCAAATTCCCGCGCGCGATGGTTCATTTCATCATCGCCGATTCCGGCGCGAAACTTGTGTTCTGCGATCCCGAGCGGCGCCTGGATGCTCCACCGCATCTGCCGCTGGTCGAATTCGGCGGACGGGACGGCGATGCCTTTGAGGAATTCTTGGATGTCGGGCCGTTCGCCGCGATTACGCCCGATCCACACGAACCGGCCATGTTCCTATACACTTCCGGCTCGACCGGCGTCCCCAAAGGCGTCGTGCTCTCGCATCAGAGTCACCTCTGGGTGGTGGGGACGCGGCTCGCGCCCGATCTCGCGCGGCACCGCTATCTCATTGCCGCGCCGCTCTACCACATGAATGCGCTGGCGCTCTCGCAGCTCGCCGCAGCGGCGCACGCGACCATCGTGCTCTTGCCGCAATTCACCGCAGCGGCCTATATCGACGCGGTTCAGCGCTATCGCTGCACCTGGCTGACAGCTGTGCCGCCGATGATCGCCATGATGCTGCGCGAACGGACGCGCATGGCGCATGCGGATTTCTCATCGGTGGAATTCGTGCGCATGGGCTCAGCGCCGGTCAGCGCGAGCCTGATGGCCGCGCTCAAACGCGCGCTCCCCCATGCCGCCATCACCAACGCCTATGGCACGACGGAGGGCGGGCCGGTGGTGTTCGGCCCGCACCCAAAGGGATTGCCCCAGCCCGAGCTTTCCGTCGGCTATCCGCATCCGCAAGTTCAGACGCGGCTGGTCGATGGCGACTCGCCCAACGCCGAGCACGGCGCGCTGGAGATGAAAAGTCCCGCCGTGATGAACGGCTATCACAACCGGCCCGATCTCCCCGCCCCCTTTACGCCGGACGGATTTTATATGACCGGCGATGTCTTCCGCCGCGATTCCGACGGGTTTCATTTCTTCATCGGCCGCACCGACGACATGTTCGTGTCGGGTGGCGAGAACATCTATCCCGGCGACGTCGAGCGCATGCTGGAGCGGCACCCCGGTATTTTGCAGGCGGCAGTGGTACCGATCGAGGACGAAATCAAGGGCCAGAAGCCGGTTGCGTTCGTGATCCCGAAGGAGGGCCGGGAACTGACGGAGAGTGAGGTGAAACAATATGCGCTGGCGAACGCGCCTGCCTATCAGCATCCCCGCTTCGTCTGGTTCGTGGAGAAATTGCCGCTTTCGTCCACCAACAAACTGGACCGCGCCGCGCTCATCCGCGAGGCGCGGGAGCGGATGCAATAAGGGGATCACACCGAGCTGTGCGCGGCACCTTCCTTGGCGGCCAAGGCCTCGCCCATCGCGGTGGTGAAAGGCGTATCGGGCGGCAGCACCACGGACGCGGAGCGCACACGCTGATGCGTGGGATCCACGCCCGGGGGCGCCGTGCCATTGTCCAATAGCGCTTTGGCCGCGCGCAGCAGACGGCGCCGCGCCATGACGATGCCCTTATCGGTGGCGACGAGATTTTCCCGCGAGCGATCGATGATCGGACCCATGCTTTCCTGCAGGGAGGAATCCTGGATCGCGAAGCCGGCGACGCCGCTATAGGTGCGGCCTCTTTTTTGGGCAGCGCGATCGATCAGATAATCATTGTCCTTATTGGCGAGCGGACGGAAATTCCTGGGATCGACCACGGTGTGGATGCCGGCACCTTCACGCATCTGCTGGACGAGCTCGGGCTCCAGCGGCGACTTCACGCGGTAATCAAAGCTCCACGTCCAGCAATTCTCGTCGTCCATCGGGATGAAGAAATGGCCGTGCACCGGATGATTTCCGCGGGGTGGAATCATGGTGAAAGCCGGCATCACCCATTGCGTGATGCGCCAATAGTAATTGCCGTCATCGGCATTGCGGCGCGCGCCGATATAGAGGCCGCCGGGACTTTCGACGACGTCGAACACGGGCATCAGATCGCTCATATTGTATTTGTTGCCCTTGGCGCCCTTGAACACCGGATCGGTCTCCAGATCGCCGCGATGCAGGAAAGAAACGTGGCTGGAATCGATGCCGCCTTCCAATGCCTGGAGCCAATTGCATTCCTGCCAGCGCTTCGAGACGAAGCGATGCGAATCCGGCACCATCGCGAATTCCCATTCGGGAAGCGGCGGCTTACGATCCGGCGGTCCCATATAGGTCCACAGGATGCCGCCCCGCTCGACCAGCGGATAATTGGTCATGCGGATGCGCTGGCAATGCGTGCTGCCCGCCGGCTCGGACGGGATATCCACGGATTGGCCCGTCACGTCGAATTTCCAGCCATGATAGGGACAGCGCAGCCCGTTTTCTTCGTTGCGCCCGAACCACAGCGAGACGCGGCGATGGGCGCAGAATTCCTCGATCAGGCCGAGACGGCCTTCGGTATCACGGAACGCGACCAGCTTCTCCGACAGGAGCTGGATTCGCACCGGCGGACAATCGGGCTCCGCCAGCTCGGAGGCGAGAAAGGCCGGGATCCAGTAGCTGCGGAAAAATTGGCCCATCGGCGCTCCGGGACCGGTTTGGGTGAGGTAATCGTTCTGTTCTTTGACCAGCATCGGCATTTTCTCACTGTGCGTATTGCGCACAAATAATGTAATATCGCACAGACTAGTGCACGATCTGAGCATGTTCAAGCCAATTGAGCTTGACCCATGAACGGTTTTAATGAGATTTGTTCGCACTGCGAACATTGCGGAGACTCCGATCATTCCCAGCAAGCGTCCGAAAACCGCCGTAGGCAAGAGCCGCGCCTATGTAACCGCGCTCGCGCGGGGGCTTTCGGTCATGAAAGCCTTCAACGAGCAGCATGCGAGCCTCACGCTCTCCGACGTCGCGCGGATCGTGGGATTGCCGCGCGCCAGCGCCCGCCGCGCGCTCTTGACTTTGCAGAGCCTGGGTTATGTGGAGAGCAACGGGCGCATGTTCAGTCTTTCGCCGCAAGTGCTGACGCTCGCGCGGGCCTATCTCGCGTCGAGCCCGGTGCCGCGAGTGGCGCAGGGCTTTCTGGAAAATCTCAGCGAGGGCCTTGGCGAATCCTGCTCTCTTTCAATTCTGCACGGCGATGAGGTGATCTACATCGCGCGATCCACACGCAAGCGCATCGGCTCGCTGCACCGCGACGTCGGCGCGCATCTCCCCGCGCATTGCACGTCGATGGGACGCGTGCTCCTGGCCGCCCTTCCCGACGCCCATCTCACCGCTTTCATCGCCGCCACCAAGCTCGACAGTTTCACGCCGTACACCACGATCGACAAGGACGAGCTTCGGGACATCATGCAAAAAGTCCGGCGCAACGGCTATTCGCTGGTGGATCAGGAGCTCGAGATCGAGCTGCGCTCGATTGCCGTTCCGGTCCACGATGCGGGCGGCCGGGTGATCGCAGCGATGAACGTCAGCGCGCAGGCAAGCCGCACCACGAAAAAGCAGATGGTGGATCGCTTCCTGCCGGCATTGCGGGACGCGGCAATGAAAATGCGGCCGCTCCTGATCGGCTGAAGCGGCACCAGCGCTATGCCGGGTGCTGCTTGCGTCTACATGTCAATACCAGATCGAGCAAGGCTGTGCGATATCCAAGTCCCCCGGCTTAGGAACGTTGTTGGTCGGCGGAGGCGGCGGAGGTGGATAGATGCGAGCTGGAGTCGAAGTCACATTTAGGTTTTCGATGGCAAAGTCGCCGCGACAATCAGCGTTGCAAAACGCCGTTTCATTATGGGACGCTGGAAGAGAGCCGCCCGACTGTGTACAGAAAAGTATATACAGAATGGAACAATCGTAATGGCCATCGCTCGGGTCTTCAAGTCTGGCAACTCGCAGGCCGTCCGCCTGCCCAAGGCATTCCGCTTGAAAGGTCCAGAGGTCGATATCTCGCGCCGTGGCGATGAGATTGTGCTGCGCGAGAAGCGTGCAAATCGTGGGGGTCTCGCTGAGGCTTTCGAGATTCTCGCCTCAATCCCACTTGATGCATTCGACAACATCAAGGATAGACGCCCGTTGTAGGACCGCAAGGGTCTATGATGGCAATACGCTACCTCTTGGACACTGACATCTGCATTTATATCCGCCGCAAACGGCCACCGAAGATTCTCGCGCGCTTCGAGAAAGTCGAACCCGGGGAGGTGGGAATATCCGTCGTCACCTATGGCGAGTTAGCCTATGGCGTTGCGAAAAGTGCGGAGCCTGACCGTGCAACATCAGGGCTCGCGCGGCTCGTTGCGCTGTTACCAGTCCTGCCATTGCCTGAGGAAGCCGGAAAGATTTATGGCACCATTCGCGCGGCGCTTGCCCCCAACGGTACACTCATCGGACCGAACGATCTGTGGATCTCCGCCCATGCAATGACATCCGGCCTCACCGTGGTTACTAACAACGAGCGTGCGTTCAGTCGCGTGAAGGGTTCGCGAGTCGAGAACTGGGCGAAGTAGTCGCCCCGACCGTTTACGCACCCTGCGATTACGGCTCTCCCCCACCTAGCACCTGTGCATTCGCACAGCGGCTGACCCCTTTCCGCAAAACTGATGGGAGGCGGGCGGCATTCAAGTGCGCTGCGCAGCCTCTCGTGTATCGGCTGCTCCTTACACCAGCGGGATCGGATTCGAATAGATCAAAATCACGCCCGTGCCATTCTCCGCCTCGTGGTGGAACCCGGAGTGATCGCAATGGCCGAGCAACACGGAACTCGTGCCGTCACTGGGCGGAATTTGAACCACGAGGGATCGCGGCTTTCATCGCTAGCAGAAGAGCCGTTGCCAAAAATTGCAGCTCTTTTTGCTTGCCCCGCTAAGTAAGATGTCTTACATTCTTACAGGTGGAGACTGCTATGAACACACCCCTTTCCCGCATCACGTCCAAGGCCCAGACAGTCGTTCCGAAAGCTGTACGCGAAAAGCTCGGGCTGAAACCCGGCGATCTGCTGCGCTACGTGTTCGAGGGCAAGCGCGTTGTCATCGAGCGCGTGAAAAGCGAGGCGGAGGACGACCCCTTCGCGGCATTCTCCGAATGGGGTAGTGAAGCGGACGAACGTGCCTACAAATCGCTCTGAAGCCGTGACAGCCTACGCGCCGTTCCAGGTAGTCGTCGTGCCGTTTCCATACACGGATCGTTTGGCCGACAAGCGCCGCCCCGCCGTGGTCGTCAGCAAGCCCGCACT
>JAXDMY010000090.1:0-13304 GCA_034665805.1 Alphaproteobacteria bacterium | reverse complement strand
CATGCACGCGGACGGCTACATCCAGCTCAAGGATCGCTCCAAGGACATCATCATTTCGGGGGGAGAGAATATTTCATCGATCGAGGTCGAGAACGCGCTCTACAAACATCCGGCAGTGCTCTTTGCCGCGGTGGTGGCCAAGCCCGATCCGAAATGGGGCGAGACACCTTGCGCCTTCGTCGAATTGAAGCCCGGTCATACGGACGTCGCGGAAGCGGATCTGATCGTGTTCTGCCGGGACAATTTGGCCCGGTTCAAATGCCCCAGACATGTCGTCTTCTGCGAACTGCCGAAAACGACAACGGGCAAAATCCAAAAATTCCGTCTCCGTGAACAAGCCAAAGCACTCGGCTGACGCCTCGTTCTACGAAGAGGCATCGCGACGTGAAATCCTCAGGCTCAGTGGCTGGTCGTTCGCAGTCTCTCGAGTTCGTCTTTCAACCGGAGCTTTTCTTTTTTCAAAGCTGCGACACGCAACTCATCCCATGCGGAATGGGTCATCTCGGCTTCGATCTCTTCTTGCAATCTTTGATGTTTGTCGGCGACTTCTCTGATTTGGGACTCTGAAACCATCGCTACCGCCTCATAGTTGGAAAGGCCGGGAAATTAGATCACTCAAGGAGCGGTTTGTCACCCCCTTGCGTTTGCAGGGCTGCCGATTGGCCGTAAATCCACGGCCCGTAAGGCGGAATTGACTTGGCGGCTACTTAAGCTAGGCCTACAAATCGCCCTGCTGGGCACCAAGCTCAAGAAGCGGTTCGCCCGTGCCATGACCGACGAAGAAGAACAGATCTTGAAGGCGAAGCTCGCCGAGCTTCGCCAGGAACATGGCGATCTCGATGCCGCGATCGCCGCAGTTTCCGATTCGGTGCGATGCGATCAGCTGCAATTGACGCGGCTGAAAAAACGCAAGCTGCAGCTGAAGGACCTGATCGCCCGTATCGAGGACAGTCTTCTTCCCGATATTACGGCCTGAGCGTCCTGGCTGTGGCCCGCTTTTCCGCATACATCGCAGAATCGGCTTCCGCCATCGCCATGTCCGCGCTCTGGCCCGCATGCAATTCATGCGCGCCGCACGAGAAACTCAACGCGACCGGCACGTCATTCCACAGCGGTGGTTTGTGCCGCAGGGTCTCTGCGACGGCGAGGCCTTTTTTCTTGGCCTGATCGAACGTGACATGGGTCAAGAGCACGCCGAACTCATCGCCCCCGAGCCGGGCGAGAATATCGCTGTCGCGAATCTGGCTGCCGACAAGATCGGAAAAATGCCGCAATACGGCGTCCCCCGCCGCATGGCCATAGGCGTCATTCACGGCTTTGAAATTGTCGAGGTCGAAATAGAGCAGGCTTGATGGCGTGCCATAGCGCGCAACGAGAGCGATGGCGCGCGAAATCTCCCGCACGAAAGCCCTTCTGTTGAGGATCGGCAACAATGTGTCCTGGTCCGCCGTACGGGCCATGTCTTCCAGCCGCGTGCGGGTTTGCTCCACCTCGCGTCGAAGGAGCTCGATTTCGTCAACGAGCCTGCTGGCGGCCTCGCGAACATTGGGCGTGAACTCTTCTTCGGGAATGCCGAGAAGAGAAGCCGAGGCCACCGGCACTATGAGGTCTGAGCGCGAAGCCTCGCGCGCCGAAGCGCCGCGCGAACCCGCAGCCCGGCCTGTCCGCCGTGGGCGGCCCGACTTTCCGACGTTCATCTCTTCTGCCAAGCCAGACATGCCGACTCACTCCCCAATGGGGGCAAATTGACACCAAATGGTCCACACGCAAAGCAGCGGAAAGCGCTTTCTTCCATCGGGCGGGGCCCTATAATGCAGCGCTTCCGCCTGCAGTCCGGGCTTGCCCGACCGATCACGCCAGCCGAAGCACATCTAAGAATGCCCGCCCAGAAGCCAGCATCCAAGCCCGTTGTGAGTATCGTCATGGGAAGCCGGTCCGATTGGCCGACTTTGCAGGCGGCTGCCGCTATCCTGGACGAGTTGGGCGTCCGCTACGAGACGCGAATCGTCTCAGCCCATCGTACCCCCGACCGGCTTTACGACTTCGCGAAAAGCGCCAAATCCCGCGGGCTCAAGGCCATTATCGCCGGCGCCGGGGGGGCCGCCCATCTTCCCGGCATGACGGCCTCGATGACGGTCTTGCCGGTGCTCGGCGTCCCGGTTGAGACGCGAGCGCTCAAGGGGCTGGACAGCCTTCTTTCCATCGCCCAGATGCCTGGCGGTATTCCGGTCGCGACCTTCGCCATCGGTGCGGCCGGGGCGAAGAATGCGGGGCTCTTTGCCGCGGCCCTCCTGGCTCTGGAGGATCCGAAGCTTGGCCGGCGGCTGGAAGCCTGGCGCGCGAGGCAGACGCGGTCGGTCGCCAAGACGCCGGATGGCAAAAAGCCGAAAAAACACCAACCGTGAGCGCTCCGTCCATCCTTTCCGGCCCGCTTCCACCCGGGTCCACCATCGGGATTCTCGGTGGCGGCCAATTGGGCCGCATGCTCGCCCTTGCCGCGGCCAGGCTAGGCTTCAAGACCCATATTTATTCGGACGAGACCGAATCCTGCGCCTTCAATGTGGCCACGGCCAGAACCCGCGCGCGTTACGACGACGAACAGGCGTTGGGAACATTCGCCGCCGCCTGCGACCTGGTGACCTTCGAATTCGAAAATGTCCCCGACCGGACGGCCCATTATCTTGCGGACCGCGTGCCCGTGGCGCCCAATCCGCGGGCGCTGTCCATCGCCCAGGACCGCTTTGTCGAGAAGAGTTTCATCGCGGGTCTCGGCATCGCCACCGCTGCCTTCCGCGAGGTCTCGAACGAATCCGATGCTGCGGAGGCTTTTCGTGCCCTGGGCGGGCCCGCGGTCTTGAAGACGCGCACGCTCGGCTATGACGGAAAAGGTCAAAGAATTGTCCGAAGTGCCGAAGAAGCCGCACGCGCCCATGCGGAGCATAAGGGTGTGCCTGCCATTCTAGAAAAATTCGTGGATTTTGGGTTCGAGGCATCGGTCGTTGCCGCACGGGGGCGCGATGGCAGGTTCCTCGCTTATGATCCGCCGAAGAACGAGCACGAGAATCATATTCTGCGCCGTTCGATCGTTCCCGCGCCGCTCACCGCTGCGACCGCAGGCGAAGCGGTCGCGATCGCGCGCCGGATCGCCGAAGCGCTGGATTATGTGGGCGTTCTGGGCGTGGAACTGTTCATCGGCAGAAACGGCGAGATTGCGGTCAACGAGATCGCGCCGCGCGTCCACAATTCGGGTCACTGGACCATCGAAGCCTGCGTGGTCAGCCAATTCGAGCAGCATATTCGCGCCATTGCCGGTTGGCCCCTCGGCAATGTCAGGCGCCATTCGGATGCGGTGATGGAGAACATCATCGGCGCGGAGATCGAGGATTGGCTCGCACTCTCTGGGCGCGAGGCAGGCTTGCACATCTATGGCAAGCGCGTCGCGCGCCCGGGACGCAAGATGGGCCACATCACGAAGCTTTCACCCCTCTCCCCTTGAGGGTCGAGGGGCGACAAGGTCCAGTGGACCTTTCGCCGGCCCGAGCGGCGGCGCGCCGGAGCGTCAGCGACCGCGCGCCGGGAGGGGTGAGTTCTTCTGGAATTACCGGCGGCGCAGAGAATTGAGGATATCCAGCGGATTGGGAAGCTTGGCGATCGCATCGCGCGCTTTGCCGCGAAATTTCTCGATCTGCATTACATTGTCGATGCGGTTTTCGAGAAAGGTCCAGGTCGCCTTATGTCCTTCGCTTGCATCGCTGTACCAATAAGCGAGCGTGGCGCCGTACACCCCGGTCAGCAAAGCGCGCTTGGTGTAATAGGAAAAATCGCTGGAGGTGTCGCCCGCGGCGCGCCACATCGCATCTACGCTGCGCATCGTCAGCTTTGCCGCAAGGGGTGCGTGCTGCGGCACCGCCAGAAAACCCGCCGCCCGCCGCGCGGCCTCCTTGTGCGGCGCAACGACTTCGATGCGGGTTCGAACAGCCGATGCCACACGGTCACGCAAGCGTTGCTCGGATTTGCCCGTTGCCATGATCTCGGTCATGCGCCGGTCGGCCCAATCGGAGAAAGCTTCGACAAGGCTCGCGGGACCTTTGGGAAAGGCGTCCTGCAATTCGCGCTTTCCGATTCCTGCTCGCGTCGCCGCATTGGCCAGCGTCATTTCCGAAAAGCCGTCTTGCGGGATTTCCCCCAACGCCTCGATCAGCACGCGCTCGCGGATGGCGTCGCTCATTGCGCGGCTCTCCTATCGTCATTTTTGCCCAGCCAATGTTGGAGCTCGCTTTCGAAAATCAGCCTGGTGAGATCGGTCATGCGCTGAGGATAGACCACGCCATCAATGTGGTCGCATTCATGCTGCACCACCCGTGCGTGGAATCCCTTGGCGATGCGCAAGATCCGCCGCCCTTGCGTGTCATAACCCATGTAGCGGATCTGGCGCGGTCTCTCGACCCAGCCCCGCATTCCAGGCACGGACAGGCAGCCTTCCCAGCCCCCTTCGACGACTGGGTCCAGCACTTCCACCACCGGATTGATGAGCACGGTCAGCGGCGCGATATGATCGAAGGCTTCAGTCTCAGGCAGGTCATCCTCGGTCCGGCTTGACGGGGCTTGGAACACCACCACGCGCAAGGGCACGTGCACCTGGGGCGCGGCGAGTCCGGCGCCGTTGGCGTCCTCCATGGTCTCGATCATGTCCTCGACCAGACGTTTGATGTCCGGCGCGGTCGGATCAAGGACCGGCGCGGCGACGCCTGCCAGAACCGGATGCCCCATGCGGGCGATTTTCAGGATAGCCATGGGCGGAATATGGGGTGGTTGAAACCGTGCGTCAAAGTTAGAGCACGTTCTAGAGCCCGAGCGCGGCAATTCCCGCGGCGGCCACCTGTTCGTCCTCGTGACTCTGCACGCCGGAAACCCCGACCGCACAGATGATGTCTCCCTGATATAGGATGGGAAGTCCTCCCTGGATGGGGAAGGCTTCGGGGAAATTCAGCATTCCGGGCCGTTGCTTAACGGTTTCTTCCCAGACCTTTCCGGGACGGTGGGTGATCGCCGCCGAGCGGGCCTTCAAGGTCGCAACTTCGGCGGTCTGGGGCCGTGCGCTGTCCCCGCGCTCAACCAGCAGCAAGCGCCCTGCATCGTCCACGACCGCTATGGTGACCCCCCATTTCTGCTTGTCGGCTTCGATCTTGGCGGCGGCCATGATCTTGTGGGCGTCTGCGATGGTCAGTGCGGTTTTGCTGCGCATTTATGGTTCCTTTGGCACGTTTGATTTCGTTTGGGCGTTCTGGAACGCGAAAGGTGGACAGTTTGACAGGGTTCTGATAGGAACCCGCGCCGGATTCGAGAAGAAGGAGCCTCGCTTGCAGATCATCGTTCGCGACAACAATATCGACCAGGCGCTCAAGGCGCTGAAGAAGAAGATGCAACGGGAAGGCATCTTTCGCGAGATGAAATTGCGGGGCCACTACGAAAAACCATCGGAGAAGCGGGCACGTGAGCGGGCGGAGGCAATCCGCCGCTATCGCAAGCTGCAGCGCAAGCGTCTGCAGCGCGAAGGCTTGTTGCCGCGCTAGAATCTTCCAATTTTGGGTCAGAGGGCCGCCGCTGGGCGGCCTTCAGCGTTTTGGACCGGTGCGCAGTCCTGACAAATGGTGATTTCAATCGTCACATGGGACAGCCCCACATGGCGCCGGCGCAGCTCGGCCTTGATGTCGTCGGCCGAACAGGGGACCGGGCTCACCAGAGACACGATCAATCCGCGATGACCGGGCCCCAGCCGCCAAAGGTGGAGATCGGCCACTTGGGCATGGAGGTCAACCTCCAAGGTGCGGCGTATGTCCGCCGATAGGCCCGGATCGTCCTCGACATCGAGCAGGACAATTCCGGTCTGGCGCGTCAGCTGAACCGACCAGCGCGCAATGACGAAGGCTCCAAGCAGCCCGACCAAGGGATCGAGCGCACGGAGCCCGAACATCGCGCCCAGGATGAGGGCGATGAGCGCAAGCACCGCGGTCGCCGCATCGGCCAGGATGTGCACATAGGCGGCGCGCAAATTGTGGTCGTGGTGATGCCCGGCTTCGGCGCCGGGCTCATGGTCGTCATGCAGCATGGCGGCGCTGATGATGTTGATCACAAGGCCGAGCGCGGCCACGAAAATCGCCTCGCGGTAGCGGATGGCAACGGGTGCGTAGAGGCGCATCGCCGATTCCGCGGCGATGCCGAGCGAGATGATGCCAAGGATGAGCGCGCTGGAAAATCCGGCCAGATCGCCGAACTTGCCCGAGCCGAAAGAGAAGACCCGGTTGCGGGCATGCCGCCGCGCCATCCAATAGGCCCAGGCCGCCAGACCCAGCGCCCCCACATGGGTGGCCATGTGCACGCCATCGGCCAACAACGCCATCGAGCCGAACGCCAGTCCCGCCACGATTTCGACGGCCATGAACGCCGCAGTGAGATAGACGACCATGCGGGTGCGCGCTTCGGCGCGCGCGTGCCCTGCGCCCAAATAGACGTGATCATGGGTCCAGGCGTGATCGTGCTGTTCGGTCATCTCAACTTTCGCATCCGCCGAGACCAAACATAAGGCCTAATTCGTTTCGCGACTATGAGCGGCTTGGTAATATGGATTTCTGGTGGCGAATCACGAAATGCGGACCCACCTGGATGGGCTTCGGATCGAGCGGTATGAAGCCCGCGCTTCGATAGAGCGCCAGCAATTTGGCGCGCGGTTCGCAATCCAGTCTCAGATAAAGGCGACCTTTCGCGCGAACCTCATGTTCGGCCCATGCGAGCATAGCGTGAGCAAAGCCGCGGCCGGCGAACCGGCGCGCCACGGCCAGGCGATGGACGTAAAAGGCTTCGCCCGGTGCCGCATCGGGCCAGAACAGCCGGTCTTCATTATGCAGGTACATGCAAGCGGCGAGCACGCTGTCTATGCGTCCGATGACAAGCTCGCCCTCACGCGCGACGCGGGTCAGCTCGTCAAAAGCGGTTTCGTTGGGGCCCCAAAGGGGCTCGCCCTTGGCGATCAGCCAGTTCGCCGCCTCGCGGATCAGCGCATCCGTCTCGGGGACGGCTTCCATTCCGGCGCGGGTGATGATGAGCGCCATCTTCGAACGGATTACCGCATGGTCGGCATGATGAAGCTGGAATCCCGCGCGCCTTTCGGCCATCGCGCGGTTACCGTCTTCAGCCTTGTGTAGAAACGCACGCCGTCGGTACCGTGCTGGTTCGCGTCCCCGAAGGCCGAGCGCTTCCAGCCGCCGAAACTGTAATAGGCGAGCGGCACGGGAATAGGCACGTTGATCCCAACCATGCCGACATTCACGCGCGAGGCGAATTCGCGCGCCGTATCGCCGTCGCGGGTGAAGATCGCGACGCCATTGCCATATTGGTGGCGGGATGGAAGCGACAGCGCCTCGTCGAAATCGCGGGCGCGCGCGATTTGCAGAACGGGTCCGAAGATCTCTTCCTGATAGGTCTTCATGTTCGCGGTCACCCGGTCGAACAGCGAACCGCCAAGATAGAATCCGTTCTCATAGCCCTGCATCTTGAAGCCGCGGCCGTCGACCACAAGCTCGGCACCTTCCTTTTGCCCGAGATCGATGTAGTCGAGCACCTTCTTGCGGTGTGCTGCCGTGATCAGGGGGCCGTAGTCCGCATCGCCATCGGTCGGGAGGCCGATCTTCAACGCCTCCACGCGCGGCTTCAATTTACCCACCAGCGCTTCGGCCAGCTTCTCGGTCACCGGCACGACAACCGAAATCGCCATGCAGCGCTCGCCGGCCGAGCCATAGCCTGCGCCCATCAGCTCATTCGCCACCTGGTCGAGGTCGGCGTCGGGCATCACGATCGCATGGTTCTTGGCGCCGCCCATCGCCTGCACGCGTTTTCCGTGGCCCGTGCCGCGCGCGTAGACATATTCCGCGATTGTAGAGGAGCCGACAAAGCTCACCGCCTGAATGTCTGGGTCATCCAGGATCGCGTCGACAACTTCCTTATCGCCGTTCACCACCTGAAGCACGCCCGCCGGCGCACCGGCTTCCATCATCAGCTCGGCCAAGCGTAACGGTACGCTGGGGTCTTTTTCGCTCGGCTTGAGAATGAAGCAATTTCCGCAGGCGACCGCGACGCCGAACATCCACATCGGGATCATGGCCGGAAAGTTGAACGGCGTGATTCCGGCGACGACGCCCAGCGGCTGACGCATCGAATAGACGTCGATGCCGGGCCCCGCGCCTTCGGTGAATTCGCCCTTGGCGAGATGGGGAATTCCGCAGGCAAATTCGATCACTTCTAACCCACGCTGGATGTCGCCCTTCGAATCGGCAATGACCTTGCCGTGCTCGTTCGAGAGGAGATGCGCCAGCGCATCCATGTTCTTCTCGACCAGCGATTTGAAATTGAACATCACGCGGGCGCGGCGCTGCGGATTGAGGCCCGCCCATTGCGGAAAGGCGTTCGAGGCCGCCGCCACCGCCTGGTGCAGTTCCGCCGCGCCCGCCAGGGGCACGCGCGCCTGCACCTCGCCGGTCGCTGGATCGAACACATCGCCGAAGCGGCCGCTCATGCCGCTGACATGTTCACCGCCGATGAAATGGGTCAGATTTTTCATGGCTAGAACTTTTCCTCACCCTTGTGACGGATCGCGTCCGGGAAATCGCGATAGAGCCCGAAGACCATGTTCGTAACCAGCGAATTGAGGGCGTGGTGGACGGTCTCGGTCGGCTCGCGGCGGCTGGCGGCGAGGGCAAACGCCTTCTCCAACTGCGCGAGATCGCGGGTCTCAATCATGAAATGAAATTCGCCCAGCTCTCTCGGGCCGAAGCCAAGCTTTCGCCGCGTCAAGCGCCATTTCTCAATGGCGCCGTTTTCCGCCAAGTGCCGCATGTAATTCTGGAAAGCGTCTGCGAGCGTCGTGTCCCGAACGCCCGACTTGAGGTCAAACCAACCGTGATAGATGTCCATCGCAATGCCCTACCGCGCGTTCCCTCGCGCAGTACGGACATTACCCCAGGGCCTTGACGATTTCTTCCGTCATCTTCTTGGCATCGGCGAACAGCATCATGGTGTTGTCGCGGAAGAACAACTCGTTCTCGATTCCGGCATAGCCTGAACCCATGCCGCGTTTGATGAACAGCACGGTTTTCGCCTTTTCGACGTCCAGGATCGGCATGCCGAAGATCGGCGATTGCGGATTGTTTTTTGCCGCGGGGTTGGTCACGTCGTTGGCGCCGATGACATAGGCGACATCGGTCTGCGCGAATTGCGAGTTGATGTCGTCGAGCTCGAACACTTCGTCATAGGGCACGTTCGCTTCGGCAAGCAGCACGTTCATATGGCCCGGCATGCGGCCCGCGACCGGATGGATGGCGTAAGACACTTTCACGCCCTCGCGCTTCAGTTTCTCGGCCATTTCCCGCACCGCGTGCTGCGCTTGCGCCACCGCCATGCCGTAACCTGGCACGATGATGACCGAGGCGGCGTTCTTCATGATGAAGGCCGCGTCCTCGGCCGAACCCTGTTTCACGGGACGCGTTTCCGCCGGGCCGGCAGGGCCTGCGGTATCGCCGCCGAAGCCGCCGGCGATGACCGAGATGAAGGAGCGGTTCATCGCCTTGCACATGATGTAGGAGAGGATGGCGCCCGAGGAGCCCACCAGCGCGCCGGTGATGATGAGCGCCGTGTTCTCCAGCGTGAATCCGATGCCCGCCGCCGCCCAGCCCGAATAGGAATTCAGCATGGAGACGACCACGGGCATGTCCGCGCCGCCGATGGGAATGATGAGCGTGATGCCGAAGATGAAGGACAGCACCGTGATCGCCCAGAAGGTCCATGGCGCCTGTACGATGACGAAATAGACCACAAGCCCGACGATCAGGAGAGCGATCAGAAGATTGAGCATATGACGCGCGGGCAGAAGTATCGGCGCGCCCGACATGTTTCCATTGAGTTTCGCGAACGCGATGATCGAACCGGCAAAGGTGATGGCGCCGATGGCGACACCCAAGCTCATCTCGATCAGGCTCTGTGTCTTGATGAGGCCCGTGCACATATTGGCGGCGTCGTGAACACAGATGCCATAGGCGTCGGGCGAATAGAGCGCAGCCCCTGCAACAAGCACCGCGGCCAAACCGACCAGCGAATGGAAGGCCGCCACCAATTGCGGCATGGCGGTCATCGCGATGCGCCGTGCGGTCACGGCGCCAACCGCACCGCCGATCCCAAGACCGCCCAGGACCAAGACCCATGTCAAAACATCGTTGACTCCTGTCACCGCGAGCGTGGTGAGGATGGCGAGCCCCATGCCAATCATGCCGCGGCGATTGCCTGCTTGTGCGGTTTCGGGGTTTGAAAGGCCGCGCAGCGCCAGAATGAAGAGCGCGCCGGAGACGAGATAGAGAAGGGCCGCGATATTGGCGTTCATCGCGTCACTTCTTCTCTTTTTTCTTGTACATGGCGAGCATGCGCTGGGTGACCAGGAAGCCGCCGAATATGTTCACCGACGCCAGCACCAGCGCGACGAAACCGAGCCCCTTGGACAGAAAAGATTCGTTCGAGACCGCTGGCACGGACACCGCGATCAGCGCGCCGACCACGATCACGGAGGAAATCGCGTTGGTGACGCTCATCAGCGGCGTATGCAACGCCGGTGTGACGCCCCAAACCACGAAATAGCCGACGAAAATCGCCAGAATGAAAATCGAAAAGCGGAAGACGAACGGATCAATCGCTTCCATCACATCCTCCGTTCATGTCTTCCTTCCCCCCTTGAGGGGGAAGAGCCTGCCCCGGACTTGATCCGGGGTGGCGCGAAGCGCCGGAAGGGGGGTGTAGTGGGATCATCCAATCTCTCACCCCTTGAGCGCCGGGTGGACGATGGCGCCGCCGCGCGTCAGCCCCGCGCCCTTGATGATCTCATCGTCCCAATTGAGCGTGACCGCGCCGGTCTTTTTGTCGACAAAGAGGCTCACGAAATTGAACAGGTTGCGCGCATAAAGGCTTGAGGAATCCACGGCGAGACGGCCGGGCAGATTGCAATATCCCATAAGGGTCACGCCATGGGCCTCGACCACCTCATCGGGTTTGGTCAGCGGACAATTGCCGCCTTGCTCGGCGGCGAGATCGACGATCACCGAACCTGGTTTCATGGTCTTGACCATATCTTCCGTCACCAGCAGGGGTGCCTTGCGTCCGGGAATCAACGCGGTGGTGATGACGATATCCTGCTTCTTGATCGTCTCGGCAATGAGCGCGGCCTGCTTGGCCTGATATTCCTTGGACATTTCCTTGGCATAGCCGGCGGCGGTCTGCGCCTGCTTGAATTCATCGTCCATCACCGCAACGAAAGTCGCACCCAGCGACTCCACCTGTTCTTTGGTCGCGGGACGCACATCGGTCGCCGACACGATCGCCCCCAATCGCCTTGCTGTCGCAATCGCCTGCAGACCGGCAACTCCTGCGCCCATCACAAGCACGCGGGCCGGCGCAATGGTGCCCGCCGCCGTCATCATCATCGGCATGGCGCGGCCGAACTGGGCCGCCGCGTCGACCACCGCCTTGTAGCCCGCGAGATTCGCCTGGCTCGAAAGCACGTCCATCGCCTGGGCGCGGCTGATGCGCGGCAGGAATTCCATGGCGAAGGCATCGATCCCGGCCTGGGCCAATTTGCCGATGGTGTCCTTTTCGGTGGCCGGCGCGAGCAGCGCGACCAGAATGGCGCCGCGCTTCAACAGCGCGATTTCCCCATCGGAGGGTCCGCGCACCTTCAACACGATATCGGCTGTTTTCAATGCCGTGGAGGCATCGGGCGCGATGATGGCCCCTGCGGCCAGATAATCGGCGTCGGAGAAATGGGCGTCGCCCCCGGCCCCCGTTTCGACAGCCACCTCCAACCCCAGACCCTTCAGCTTCTTCACAGTCTCGGGCGTGGCGGCGACACGCGTTTCCTTGGCGCGTCGCTCCTTCGGGATCGCGACAATCATGGCCATCAAGGGTTCGCTATGAAAACGGGAAGCTCTATCCGTTATGGGTGCGGAAGATGAACAGTAACACGGCGAGAATCACCAAGATCATAACGGACCATTTCGCGCCGGCCCAGAAGGCGAGCCAGGTCTTGACATGGTCCTGAATGTCCATGCTGCCGCCGGTTGATTGATCGCTGCCGTGATGATGTTCCTGGGCCATGCCTTCCCCTCGAAATGGTGAAGCGATTGCGAACGCGGCGGGACTATAGCAAAGCGAGCCCCGGCGCAAAGCCCTCACTCCGGGCCCGGCTCGGCCATAAGGCGACTTATCGTCGCGCCATTCCACCAGACCTGTGCCTTAGGTCCTGGCCAGCATCGAGCACGCGATAAGCGAGACGCACGCCAAGCGGTGCCCCTGGTGGACGAGATGGAGAAGTCCCGAGCGTCTCGCGACGACGACGCCGGAACACTCATGGACACGCATTGTTAAGCACGATTTGCGGCGCGTGGTGAGAAATGACGCGATTCGGCACGCTTAAACCCACTTTTACCTTTGAAACGCGACAATGGGACCACCAAGGAAACGGATCCCGCACCCCTCATGACTCAAACGATTCTCATAGTGGACGACGATCCCGTGCAGCGCCGTCTGCTCGAAAGCTGCATCTCGCGTTCCGGCCAACAGACATTGACTGCGCCCGGCGGGGGCCCGGCGCTCGAAATGCTGCTTTCGCCCAAGGGCGATCAGATCTCGCTGGTCCTGCTGGATTTGATGATGCCCGATGTGGACGGAATCCAGGTTCTCACCAAATTGCGGGCGACGAATCCGGATCTGCCGGTCATCGTGCTCACCGCCAAGGGCGGGATCGATTCGGCTGTCGAGGCCATGCGGGCCGGCGCCAATGATTTCTTGGTGAAGCCTACCAGCCCCGAGCGCATCAAAGTCTCGATCCAGAACGCTCTCAAATTGGGCGTGCTGACCGGAGAGGTGTCGCGGCTCAAGAAGAAGCAGCAGAACCAGCTGGGTTTCGCCGATCTCGTTGGCAAGAGCTTCCCGATGCGGCAGGTGATCCGCCTGGGCGAGCGCGCCGCGCAATCGGCCATTCCCATCCTGATCGAAGGCGAATCGGGCGTCGGCAAGGAGCTCATTGCCCGTGCCATTCAGGGCTGTTCCGAGCGCGCCGGCAAACCGTTCGTCACGCTCAATTGCGGGGCGATACCCGAAAACCTCATCGAAAGCATCCTCTTCGGTCATGAGAAGGGGGCGTTCACAGGCGCGAGCGACAAACATCTCGGAAAGTTTCAGGAAGCCGACGGCGGCACCCTCTTTCTCGATGA
>JAXDMY010000089.1:0-4570 GCA_034665805.1 Alphaproteobacteria bacterium | reverse complement strand
AACACGATCGCCGTATAGAAGAAGCAGAAGAACATGATCCCCGCGGCATAAAGCAGGATGAACAGCGGCTTGCCGTGGCCCAGGAGCACGACGATGTTCTGCAGCCAGCCAGGGATGTTGGCCGCATTGAAATTCGCCACCGTGGTCGGCAAGAGCAGAAGGGACGAGGCAAAGATCGGCGGAATCACGCCGGCAACGTTGATCTTCAGGGGAAGATGCGAGGATTCACCGCCGAAGATGCGATTGCCCTGTTGTCGCTTGGGATACTGGACGAGGAGCCGCCGCTGGGCTCGCTCCATGAACACCACAAAGGCGATCAGTCCACCAAACAGTGCAAACATGGCGATGATGAGGGCCGGGTTGATAGCCCCGGTGCGCGCCTGCTCGAAGAGCTGAACCAGGAAGGTCGGGATGCGCGCGACGATCCCCGCCATGATGATCAGCGAGATGCCGTTGCCGACGCCGCGCGCGGTGATCTGCTCGCCCAGCCACATCAGGAAGATCGTGCCGCCCGTCAGCGTGATCACGGTCGAGAGGCGAAAGGCCATGCCTGGCGCGATCACCACGGTGCCCCATTGCTCCAAGCCCATGGCGATGGCGTAAGCTTGCACCGCCGCCAGCATCACGGTGCCATAGCGGGTGTATTGGTTGATTTGCTTGCGGCCTGATTCGCCCTCCTTCTTCAGCTGTTCGAGAGTGGGAGAGACGGTCGTCATCAGCTGGATGATGATGGAGGAAGAGATGTAAGGCATGATGCCCAGGGCAAAGATCGCCATGCGCCCGATGGCGCCGCCCGCCAAGAGATTGAACACATCGAGCAGGCTGCCCTGCTGCTGCTGGATCTGGCGCGCGAGCTCGCTCGCATCGATTCCGGGCATGGGAATATAGGTGCCGAGCCGCGCCACGATCAGAGCCACCGCCGTGAAGACGATGCGCTGCTTGAGTTCTGTCGCCTTCGAAAAGGCGGAGAAATTGAAATTGGCGGCTAATTGTTCGGCTGCTGAGGGCATTGTCGACTCCGCGGCGAGCGAGAGTATATAGGGCTTTGAACCAAAGACGGACCCCTGCCCATATGGGGAGTTCCGCCGTCCTTTTTAGGGGACCTTTGGTAAAGGACCAACTTGGCGCGTCCAAGACGCCTCGCTAGTGTCCCGATTCCGAAATTCGCAACATCTCGATATCGCCTTCTAGCGAAATTTTCGGAATCGAAAGGACACTAGCAACATATTGATTCCTAGTGTCGTTTTGGCTTCGAAGTTCGCTCGGAGATCGATATCGCAAACTGGCGAACTTCGAAACCACGACACTAGCCCGCTTTTGCCTTACCACGCTTGTCTGCAGCGGCCTTGCGCCTTTGGACCCGTTTCCCCGGCTCGCCCTTCTTGTTCATGTGAACGGTCTTCTTGAACGTCGTCTTGACCGAGCCCCCTAGCTTCTCCACCGCCGCAATGGCCGAGCGCGACGCGCCTGCCACTTCAAAGTTGAGCTTTGTCTTCAGCTCGCCCTTGGCGAGCAGCCTTACCCCGTGCTGCCCATGGCTTACGATCCCTGCGGCGTGCAGATCGGCCCCCGTGATCGTTTCCTTGCCCTTGAGCTTGCCGTCGTCGATCGCCTTCTGGATGCGGCCAAGATTGATGACCGCGAAATCATTGGCAAAATGATTGTAAAAACCACGCTTGGGCAGCCGCATATAGAGCGGCATCTGACCGCCTTCGAAACCGTGGATCGAGACGCCCGCACGGGCTTTCGCACCCTTGACGCCACGGCCCGAGGTCTTTCCGAGCCCCGAGGACGACCCCCTGCCCACCCGCGTGTGGGTCATTCTGGCGCCCGGATTGTCGCGCAACTGGTTCAATTTCATGGCGCGTTCCTATTCTCCCACTTCGACGAGATGAGCCACTTTGCGGATCATGCCGCGAATCGCGGGCGTGTCCTCAAGGGTCTTCACGCGGCCGATTTTGCCAAGGCCCAGCCCGCGCAAGGTTGCTTCCTGGGTGGCCGGGCGGCGCGCCTGGCTGTGAATCTGCCGCACGGTCAGGGTTTTCTTTCCGGCTGAGTTGTTCGCGGGCGCTTTCCTGTCATTGGCCATGATCATGCCTCCGCCGCAGCTTCGGTCTTGTCTTTACCTTCGCGGCGCTGAATGATTTCCGACACGCTCTTGCCCCGGCGCTGCGCGATCAGGCGCGGACTCTGCTGCTGCTTCAGCGCATCGAAAGTGGCGCGCACCATATTGTAAGGGTTGGACGATCCTAGGCTCTTTGCCACCACATCGCCTACCCCCAAGCTCTCGAACACCGCGCGCATCGGCCCACCGGCGATGATTCCGGTGCCCTGCTCTGCCGGGCGCACGATGACTTTGCCTGCGCCGTGCCGGCCGGCGACCTCATGATGCAAGGTGCGGCCGTCCTTCAAGGGGATGCGGATCATGGAACGCTTGGCCTCTTCCGTCGCCTTGCGGATGGCTTCGGGCACCTCGCGCGCCTTGCCATGGCCGAAGCCGACGCGGCCGCGCTGATCGCCGACCACGACGAGCGCCGCGAAGGCGAAGCGCCGTCCACCCTTCACCACCTTGGCGACGCGGTTGATGTGCACGAGCTTGTCGATGAACTCGCTGTCGCGGTCTTTACTCTCGCGGGAATCACGTGCCACGGATCGTCCTTCCTAGAATTCGAGGCCGCCCTCGCGGGCCGCCTCGGCAAGCGCCTTCACGCGCCCATGATAGATATAGCCGCCACGATCGAAGACCACCTGCTTGACGCCCTTCTCGAGGGCCCGCTGGGCAATGAGCTTGCCGACCGCGGCCGCAGCCGCAATGTTGTAGCTCTTTACCGCGCCGCCACCCTTGGCGCCTTCGCCAGAACTCGCCGAGGCGATGGTCTGCTTTGCGCCGTCGTCGATGAGCTGGGCATAGATATGCTTGCCCGAGCGGTAGACCGACAGGCGCGGACGCCCACTGCTCACTTGTCCGATGCGATAGCGCACCCGGCGGCGACGGCGTTCAAAAAGGTCTGTCTGTTTGGTCATATCCGGTTACTTCTTCTTGCCTTCTTTGCGGCGGATACGCTCGCCCGCATATTTCACACCCTTGCCCTTATAAGGCTCCGGTGGACGATAGCCGCGGATTTCCGCCGCCACCTGCCCCACAAGCTGCTTGTCGATCCCGGTGATGCTGATCATGGTCGGCTTTTCGCACACGATTCCGATCCCAGCCGGGATCGGATAGACCACGTCATGCGAAAAGCCCAGTTGCAATTGCAGGTTCTTGCCCTGCACGGCCGCGCGATAGCCGACCCCGGCAATCTCCAGTTTTTCGCTGAAGCCTTCCGTCACACCACGCACGAGATTGTTCAACAGCGTGCGCTGCATGCCCCACATCGCGCGGGCACGGTCGCTCTCGACAAGCGTCGTGATCGCAATATTGCCGTCGCCAAGGGCAGCCGTCACCTCGGGCACCAATCGCAGTTTGAGTTCGCCCTTGGGCCCTTTGACCGAGACGGTGCCATCGTCGATTCTGGCGACGACGCCTTTGGGCAATGGGACCGGCTTCTTGCCGATACGAGACATGACTTTCTCCAGTTGCGGATTTTATCCGCAGATCATCAAAACACCCGGCAAAGCACTTCACCGCCGACATTCTTGGCGCGCGCATCGTTATCGGACATCACGCCCTGGGGCGTGGAGACAATCGAGATGCCCAAGCCGCCACGATACGGTTTCAGCTCGTCCACCGAATTGTAGACCCGGCGTCCGGGCGTCGAGATGCGCTTCAATTCGCGGATCACCGGCCGGCCCTCGTGATATTTGAGCTCGATCTCGAACATCCGCGGGTGGCCTTTCATTTCGACTTCGGCATAGCCGCGGATGAAGCCTTCCAGTTTCAGCACGTCCAAAAGCCGCGCGCGCAAACTCGATGCGGGCGTCGACACCTTGGCGAGGCCGCGCAATTGTCCGTTGCGGATACGGGCTAGAAGGTCGCCAATTGGATCATTGATTGCCATCGCGTCCCGCCTCCCCTACCAGCTCGCCTTGGTCATGCCCGGCACCTGACCGAAATTGGCGAATTCTCTCAGCGCGATACGCGAAAGTCTTACCTTGCGATAGTAACCGCGCGAGCGCCCCGACAGGTCGCAGCGATTGTGGAGGCGGGTGGGCGAGGAGTTGCGCGGCAGCTTAGCGAGTTTCAGCCGCGCGGCGAAGCGATCCTCAGGAGCGACCGACATATCATCGGCCTTCTCCTTCAGCGCTGCCCGCCTGCCGGCATATTGCGCCACCATTTTCTCGCGTTTCTTGTTCCGATTGATCTGACACAGCTTGGCCATAGGCCTTATCGCTCCTTCGGCTCTAGTTCATGAACGGCATGCGGAAGCCTTCGAGAAGCGCTTTGGCTTCCGCGTCGGTCCGCGCCGAGGTCTGAAAGATGATGTCCATCCCCCACACCGTTTCGGTCTTGTCGTAATCAATCTCGACGAACACGATGTGCTCCTTGAGACCCATCGCGTAATTGCCCCGTCCGTCGAAGCTCTTGCTCGATACGCCGCGGAAGTCGCGCACGCGGGGCAAGGCCATCGTG
>JAXDMY010000088.1:0-3821 GCA_034665805.1 Alphaproteobacteria bacterium | reverse complement strand
CTCACCATATTCGAGCCGGGCGCGAAGAAGCCGACCTTGTCGTGCCACAGGCTGCTGTCGTCGCCACCGATTGCGGACATGAAGTCGCGCTGGCTCACAGCGGAGAGCATGGCACGGCGGATCGCCGCGTTATCGAATGGTGGCAGCGTGTGATTGAAGCGCAGCACGCCGACATTGCCCACATTGTCCAGAAGCTCGACCTTTAACGCCTTGTTGGCGCGCAGGGTCGGGAGAAGATCGACGATCGGCTGGTCCCACCAGTCAATCTCGCCGCGCTGCAGGGCCGCGGCCGCTGTGGCGGGATCGGGCATGACTTGCCATTCGACGCGATCGAAATTCGCGATCTTCGGCCCGGCGAGCATGCTCGCCGTGCCATCCGGCCTCGGCACATAGCCGTCGAAACGCTGATAGACGAGACGCGCGCCTGGCACCTGCTCGTCCGCCTTGAAACGGAACGGCCCGCTGCCCACGAGCTCCTTGACGGGCATCGCGCTGTCGGTCTGCGCCAATCGCTCCGGCATGATGAAGGCGATGATGGCGCCGACCTTGCCGAGTGCCTCCGGCAACAAGGGAAATGGAGTCTTGAGGCGCCAACGCACGGTGCCATCATCAGGAGCCGAAATCTCGTCCACAATGTTGAACAGCGAATTGCCGAAGGCATCACGGGATGCCCAGCGCTTCAGGCTCGCGACGACATCACGGCCGCGCACCGGCTCGCCGTCATGGAACTTCAACCCTTCGCGAAGCGTCATCACCCAGATCCTGCCGCCGTCCTCGAGAACATGGCCGGCCACCATTTGCGGCTGCGGCTGCAAATTTTCGTCGACGCCGTAAAGTGTATCAAAGACCAGGAAGCCGTGATTGCGATTGACGAGGCCGGTGGTGATCATCGGATCGAGGATGGCTGCATCGGCCTGCGGCACGAAGCGCAGGGTCCGCGTGCCTTGCGCCCGCGCGATCCGCGGCAAGCCAAGCGAGGAGCCGATGGCCGCGCCAAGACCGGCGCCCAAGCTGGAACGAAGCAGGTCTCGACGGCGCATCCGGACTCTCCTTGCGACAGAGGGGGTGATCTAGGGATAGATGTTCGTCAATGGCTCAAGCCCGATGGGGAAAGCCTTGCTTCCACGGTTTTCAAGGTTTGGGCGAAGAGATGGAGCATCTCATCGACCTCATGGGGTTTGATGATCAGGGGAGGGCAAACGCCGATCGTGTCGCCCATGGCGCGAATGATCAAGCCGTTCTCCAGCGCCTGAGCGTCGAACGCGCTACCGACCTTCAGCGCGGGATCGAAGGCGGCCTTGGTAGCCGGATTCGCGACGAGCTCCACACCGAACATCAGGCCTTCGCCGCGTACCTGACCAACAATGGAAGAAGCCGCCGCAATCTTTTCAAGGCCGGCACGCACCCGCGCGCCCGTCGCACGCACGTGACCGACGACGTCGATGCTATGGTAAATGCGCAGGGTTTCCAGAGCGACGGCGGCGCCAACCGGATGGCCCGAATTGGTGAAGCCATGGCCGAACAGCTCACCTGCCTTGTTCATTTCGGCCAGAGCATCCCGGATCGGGCGAGCGAGGAGCACGGCGGAGATCGGAAAGTAGGAGGACGATAGCCCCTTGGCGAGCGCCATCATGTCCGGCTGCATATCGACCGTCTGGCAGCCGAACCAGTTGCCTGTGCGGCCAAAGCCGCAGACGACTTCGTCGGCCAGCACCAGGATGTCGTGTCGACGCAGGACCGCCTCGATCTTTCCGAAATAGCCTTTCGGCGGCACGACGACGCCTCCACCCGCATTGATCGGCTCGGCGATGAATGCAGCGATCGTGTCTGGCCCCTCGGCTTCGATCATCGTTGCGAGATCGGCCGCAAGCCTGTCGGTGAAAGCGTCCAGCGTCTCGTCCGGCTGCGGGCCTCGATAGGGATCGGGGCAATGCGTGTGCAGGAATCCTGGAAGCGGCAGCCCGAACTCGCGGTGCATCCTCGGCAAACCGCACATCGAGGCCGCCACGATGGTCGAGCCATGGAAGGCGCGATCGCGTGCGATGATCTGGCGCTTGCCAGGCTTGCCGCGCGCCGCGTGGTAGACCCAGGCAAGCTTGACCATGGTCTCGGTCGCTTCGGAGCCCGAGGTCGCGAAATGGACCTGCGCATCTGGTATCGGCGAGAGGGCTACCAGTTCCTCCGCGAGATCGATCACTGCGTCGGGGGCCTTGTGGTTGAAGGTGTGGTAGAAGCCGAACTTGTCGTAGGCGGCCATCGCGGCAGCCTTCAGGCGCTTGTCGGAAAAGCCGAGCGAGGTGCACCAGAGACCGGCCATCGCTTCAAGATAGCGCTTGCCGTCCGCGCCATAGACATGAACGCCCTCGCCGCGCGTCATCACGAGCGGCCCGATTTCGGTGTGCAGTGTCGGGTTGGTCTGGGAGTGCAGATGGAAGAGCACATCCCGCGCTTCGGTTGAATTCGGTATCCGCTTCAACACGCTCAAAGGCCTCTCCTGCGTCGGCTGCGGTTAGGCTCAAATTGGTCATGCCAATTTGGTCTGACCAATTTGTCCTTGTCAAGGCTAGAGGAAAAGGCGATATGCGGGCGCCATGACATCAACTCAACCCGTTGCGCCGCTGAGAAGCTTCGAGGTTGTCGCGAGGCAGATCGCGTCGATGGTGCAGGCACGCTATGGTATCGGCCAGCGCCTGCCTCCGGAGCGCGAACTCGCCAAGACCTTCGGAGTCTCAAGGCCGACGATCCGCGAAGCCATTCTCTCGCTCGCCATGTCCGGCATGCTGCAGGTGCGCAGCAATAGTGGCGCATATGTCATCAGCCGGCATGAGTTGCCGGATGTGCATGCGCTCGAAGGCGCAGGCCCCTTCGAGAATCTCGAAGCACGGCAGATGATCGAGCCGCAGATCGCCGCGCTCGCCTCGCAGCGAGCCTCGAAGGCGACCATTGTCCAGCTTGCCGATGCGCTCGCCATGATGCGCCGGGAGCATGCCCTGGGCCGCGAAGCCGATACGTCGGATCACCGTTTCCACGTCATCCTTGCGGAGGCCACGGGCAACAGTGCCCTCGTATTGATTTGCGATTCTCTCTGGCGTGCTCAGAGCGATTCCCGCATCTGGCAGGAAATCCACGCCCATATGCGCATGGAGGATTACCGGTCCGTCTGGCTCAAGGATCATGAGGCTATTTTCGAGGCTGTCTCCGCCGGCAACGCGCGCAAAGCAAGCGCCGCGATGACACGGCACCTCGGCAATATCCGCGATGCGCTGATGGAAGCCTCGAACGCGAAATCGATGGCACGCGACAAGACCTAGATATTTGGTCCCGCATTTGCTGGAGCGTCGCCCTCGACTGCCACAATGCCTGACAAGTGCACAAACATTGATCAAGAAAAGCAAATTAGTGCTGCTTGCTAACGAAATACCTCCGACTATGCTGCGTTGCAACGCGATGTCTGGCGGCGCTTAATAGGTGCGACAACGGAGGCACGATGACGTGTTCTGCCCTCAAGGTGCTCTCGTGGTGCGGCGTAACGGCCGGTCTCATTGCTGGAGGGCTGCTCGCCCTCACGCCATCGGCCCGGGCAGCCGGCGTCTTGAAGGTGGCGATGACCGCGGGCGATCTGCCGGTCACGACGGGCAATCCAGACCAAGGCTTTGAAGGCTTTCGCTTCGTCGGCTGGAATCTGTACGACGCCTTGATCAACTGGGATCTGTCTAAGAGCGACAGGGCGTCGGACATCAAGCCTGGCCTCGCGACCGAGTGGCATGTCGATCCGGCCAACCACAAGCGCTGGATCTTCACCCTGCGACAGGGCGTGAAGT
>JAXDMY010000087.1:0-14411 GCA_034665805.1 Alphaproteobacteria bacterium | reverse complement strand
AACCTTTGGCCATGTTGAAGCGGATATGCCCCCCGCCCGCGCCGCGCTCCTTCGCAGAGATCAGCGGCAGGTTCACCGCATCGGGGACGAAATTGGTTGGCAGCAGGAACCCCTTGGGCTCGGTCTTCGGCGTGAAATAATCGGGTTCGCCGGCAAAGCGGTTCTTGAAATCATAAGCCGTGTTGAAGACGAAATTGACGTCGTCATAGAGGTTCATCACCGCCGGGCCGTTGGTCACCGCGACATAGCGCGCCGGTCCCTGTCCCGAGCCGTTGAAATGCTGATGCCAGCAATTGAGGGGGATCGCGAACATGGCGCCCGCCTTCCACTCAAACGTGATGCGGTGACCGGCTTCGTCCCAGACGCTGGTCGAGCCGCGCCCGTCCAGCACCAGGACCATCTCCTCGAAGAGCTGGCGCTGCGGCGCGAGCGCCTTGCCCGGCGGGATTTCGCAGACATAGCAATCGTTGGAGGTCCGCGACGCGTCGTGATTGATATAGATGCCGGCGCCGCCGCGGCGCGGCCAGGGTTTCAGCTCGACGGTGCGAAGATTGGCAACATAATGGCCGCTGATGATCTCCAGCCCCTCGGCCCGGACCCAGCGCTGATAGGGCGTGTCCCGGTCCTTTTCGGTGGCGAATTTCTTGGCCAGTTCCTCGGATACTTTGACGTCGGCCATTCCTTCTCCCGCAGAGTGCGATGCGTGGGATTAGGCTCCTAAGCCATCGGGAGCGCAAATTCCACATCCAGGGCGTGGAGGCCGGTAATCTCCTGTTTGTTCACGCTTCGTGGGAGGGCATCTGTGAAACGACCGAACATCGTGAAATATGCGGAAACCCATTTCGACGGGGTGGCGGCCCTCTGGCGGGACGCCTTTCCGAATCCGCAGCCCTGGAATGCGCCGGAAATCACCATTCCGGCGAAACTCGCGATGCAACCAGACCTCTTCCTGGCGGCGATGGATGGTGGCCAAATTATCGGCTCGGTCCTGGCAGGCTATGATGGACATCGCGGATGGCTTTATGCCGTCGCCGTGCTCACGACGCACCAAAGGCGTGGCATCGGTTCCGCGCTCGTCCACGAAGCAGAACGCCGCTTGCTGGAATTGGGCTGCGTGAAGATCAATCTCCAGGTTCAAAGCACCAACGCGTCGGTCGCCGAGTTCTACGGGCGGCTTGGTTATGACGTCGAAGAACGTGTCAGCATGGGCAAGCGCCTTGGGCGCTTTGCCTGATTGGACGATTCGCCTGAATTATTCCCCGAACGGGCTGGGGGCTTTGCCGCCGACGTCGAGCTTCTGGCCCGAAGGCAGCACCACGGTCAGCAATTGCCCGCCGCGAGCGCCCGTCTTCAACGGATGCATCTCGACGGTGACCTTGTCGCCGGGCTTGACGGAATCCTGCTTCCACCCATTCTTCATGCTCTGGCCCGGGCCCTGCATCTCGAGCGGATATTCCAACGCCTTGCCGCTGGCGTCCTGGACCATCACGTAGAGCCACATATGCGGGTTGGTCCATTCGAATTCCTTGACTGTGCCGTTCAGGGTGATGGTCTTTTCAGCATCGAACATGGCGAAGGAGTGATGGGCGAAGGCTGGCGGCACCAGCAGCACCGCCGCAATCCCCGCCAAGCACAAAGACTGGACCTTCATGAAAAACCTCCCGCAAGCCACCGATTGGCCGACTTTGATTCATACTATAGTATTGAGCGGACGCGCGAAAAGGGGCTTGTGCACCTCGCGCCAGAACGACGCGGCGTGGCGCATCCAATGGTTTGGGAGGGAATTATGCGTCTAATAGGTTCCTCGTTTGCGGCATTGCTGGCGATGGCGGCTTCAGCCCACGCCGCCGGCTGGCAGACCTATGAATTCCGCGATTCCGGCTTTTCCATAGAGAGCCTGGTGCCCCTGACCAAGGGCGCGGGCACCTATAAGGGCGCCATCGCAGGTCAGATTCCCACCGTCACCTATACCGGGGAAGCCGAGAACATCCGTTACAAGGTCAGCATCGTCGATATCTCGAAACGCCCAGCCGATGCGGTGAACCTCTATCTGGAAATGGAGTTTCTGACCTCACTCGGCGGCAAGGTACTGGCAAATGAAAGCGTCGGCATCGAACCTGGCGCGACCCGTCATTACGGCCGCCAGCTTGCCATGCAGATGAAGGACGGCAACCTGATGCGGACCGTGCTCGTCTACAACAAGGGCAAAATCTACGTCACCGAAGCCACTATCCTTCCCAATGGCGATAAGGATTCCTTCGCGCCCGAGCGCTTCGTGGAATCGATCCTGTTCGATCTCGATGGTGCGGCGCGCGAGCGCGATGCCGATCCGGCAAACTTCAAGACACCAGACGGGAAATAATTTCGGGCAGCGCGGCGAAATCATCGACCACCGCGTCGGCGCCAAGCTCGGCCACCGGCACGGGCGTATAGCCATAGCTCATGACGATGACCGGAATGCCGGCGGCGCGCGCCGCCGTCACATCGATCTGCGAATCGCCCACCAAAATCGCGCGGTCGGGCCGGCCGTTCAGCGCCGTCACCACCTCAAGCACATGGCGGGGGTCCGGCTTGGCGTAAGGCGTGCGGCCTCCGCCGATGATGGCGGGGAAATGGCGGGTGAGATTCAGCTCGCCAAGAAGCAGCTCGGTCAAATCCTGGGCTTTGTTGGTGCAAACGCCGAGGCCCGCGCCACCGGCGGCGAGCAGATCGAGCGTTTCGGGCACGCCCGGGAATGGCCGGCTGCCGCGCGCGATATTGGCGCGGTAATAGGCGAGGAAGCGAGGGGTGAGTGAGGCCAGGCGCTCCGGCGTAACGGGCGAGCCCGTCCGGAGCAGGGCATGTTCGAACATCGCCTTTGCGCCGTGCCCAACGATCTGGCGCAGATCCTTATGGACGACCGGTTCGTGCCCTTCGGCCACCAGGACCCAGTTCAGCGCCCCAAGCAGGTCCGGCGCGGTGTCGACCAGGGTTCCGTCGAGGTCGAAAATGATGGTAGGGGCTGTGGGCATCGCTGAATGTCTGGATTCCTGCCCGCCTGCAGAATCGCCGGGCCAAGGCGGGATTAGCCCAGAAAACGCCATGGGGAAAGATTAGGCAACAAAACGTCAATTTAACGGCGTTAGGTTGAGGATTAAGGGTTCTTCCGGGGGGAGAAGCCGGTTCGTCATAAAAGGCGTTAATAGCCGCATGGATCGTCCCGCTTTGGCCGTCATCGTGCTTGCCGCAGGGCAGGGGACGCGGATGAAGTCCGCTCTCCCCAAGGTCATGCACGCCATCGCAGGCCGGCCGATGCTGGCCCATGTGCTCGCGGTGGCTAAGGGGCTGGGGCCTCAACGGATCGTCGTGGTGACGGCGCCGGGCGCGGACGCTGTGACGCGGCTCGCCGCCGAATGGGGCGCGGACACGGTGGTCCAAGAGCGCCAGCTCGGGACGGGTCACGCGGTTCTCGCGGGCGAAAAACCGCTTTCGGGTTTCGACGGCAATCTTCTCGTGCTCTTCGGCGATTCGCCGCTTCTTACGCCAGCGACGCTTTCCCGCCTGATGGCTCGACTGGAATCCGGCGCAGAACTCGCCGCGCTGGGCTTCCGTGCCGCCGATCCGAAGGGTTATGGGCGGATGATCGTCGAGGGTGACAGGCTTATCCGCATCGTGGAAGATAAGGATGCGAGCGAGGACGAACGGCGCGTCGATCTGTGTTTCGCCGGCATGCTCGCGGGGCGCGCAAGCGCAATCTTCGATTTGCTGCACCAATTGGACAACCGAAACGCGCAGGGCGAGTTCTATTTGACGGACATCATCGCCATGGCCCGCAAGCGCGGCCTTCGTTGCACCATCGTGGAAGGGGATGAAAAGGAAATGCTCGGCGTGAACTCACGCGCGCAGCTTGCGCGGGCCGAAAGCGCCTTCCAGGCGCGGCGGAGAAGCGAGCTCATGGAGAGCGGGGTCAGCCTGATCGCGCCCGAGACGATCTACTTTTCCGCCGATACGGTGATCGAGCCCGACGCCATCATCGGCCCCAATGTGGTGTTCGGCCCCGGCGTGACGGTGCGGAGGGGCGCGGAGGTCCGCGCCTTTTGCCACCTCGAAGGAGCGGAAGTGGGCGCCGGCTCCATTGTCGGGCCATTCGCGCGACTCAGGCCTGGCGCCGTGCTGGAAGAATCGGTGCATGTCGGCAATTTCGTCGAAGTGAAGAATGCGCGTCTGGAAAAAGGCGCGAAGGCCAATCATCTGACCTATATCGGCGATGCGCGTGTGGGTGCGGCCAGCAATATCGGCGCCGGTACGATCACCTGCAATTACGATGGCGAGAACAAGCATTTCACCGATATCGGAGCGCGCGTCTTCGTCGGCTCGCATGCCACGCTGGTGGCGCCGGTGAAAATCGGCGACGGCGCCTATGTGGGGGCGGGGAGCGTCATCACCGAAAATGTCGAACCGGATGCGCTGGCTCTGGGCCGAGCGCGCCAGGCGGTCAAGCCGGGGCGCGCCGAAGCGATCCGCACAAAAAACAAGACCCGCAAGAACAGGAACGGTTGAGTCATGTGTGGAATCATCGGCATCGCCGGAACGCGCGATGTGGCGCCCCTGATCGTGGATGCGCTCAAGCGCCTGGAATATCGCGGCTATGATTCCGCGGGCGTCGCCACGCTGAACAAGGGCGGCATCGATCGCCGCCGCAGCCCCGGCAAGCTCAACCAGCTCGCGAAGCTCCTGGACGATAAACCGCTCGCGGGATTCACCGGCATCGGTCATACGCGCTGGGCCACGCATGGCGCGCCGACCGAGCGCAATGCGCATCCGCACGCGTCATCGCGCGTCGCCTTGGTCCATAACGGCATCATTGAGAATTTCCGCGAGCTGAAAGAGGAGCTTCGCGCGGCCGGCCATCAATTCGAATCCGAGACCGATACCGAGGTCGCCGTACATCTGGTCACGCATTATCTCGACCAGGGGCTTTCCCCCGTAGATGCGGCGCGAAAAGCCGTGAAGCGTCTGACCGGCGCGTTTGCGCTGGTGATGATCTTCAAGGGCGAAGAGTCCCTGCTGGTCGCGGCGCGGCGCGGCAGTCCGCTTGCGGTAGGTTACGGCGAAAAGGAGGCCTATCTCGGCTCGGATGCGTTTTCGCTCTCGCCGTTCACAAATCGCGTCGCCTATCTCGAAGATGGCGATCTCGCGGTGGTGCGAGGCGCGGACGTCGTCATCTATGACCAACAGGATCATTGGGTTGCGCGGCCGATCCACATCATCCCGCCCTCTGGCGGGATGGTCGACAAGGGTGGCCACCGCCACTTCATGGCCAAGGAAATCCACGAGCAGCCCGAAGTCGTCGGGCACACCATTTCGCGCTATATCGACGCGTCTGGTCCGAAGGTGGACTTGCCTCCGGAAGCGATCGCGCTGTTCAAACTTGCCTCGCGCCTGACCATTTCGGCCTGCGGCACCGCATTTTATGCCGGCCTTATCGGCAAATATTGGTTCGAGAAATTTGCGCGTCTTCCGGTGGAAGCCGATGTTGCGTCCGAGCTTCGCTACCGGCACCCGGTCTATCCCGACGGCGGGCTGTGTCTTTATGTTTCGCAGTCGGGGGAAACCGCCGACACGCTGGCCGCCATGCGCGATGCCAAATCCGCCGGTCAGCGCACGGCCGCGATCGTCAACGTGCCGGAAAGCTCCATCGCCCGTCAGGCCGACCTTGTGTGGCCGACCTATGCGGGGCCGGAAATTGGTGTTGCTTCGACCAAAGCGTTCACCTGCCAGCTCTCGGTGCTCGCCTCGCTCGCCATCGCTGCCGCGCGCGCGCGCGGGCATATCGACGAAGCCGAGGAGCACCGGCTGTGCGGACTTCTCTTGGAGACGCCCCGCCATATGGTCTCGGCCCTTGCCCAGGAATCGAAGATAGAAGTGATCGGGCAAGAGATCGCCAAGGCGCAGGATGTGCTCTATCTCGGCCGCGGCGTGAATTTTCCAATCGCGCTCGAGGGTGCGTTGAAGCTCAAGGAAATTTCCTACATTCACGCTGAAGGCTATGCGGCGGGCGAAATGAAGCACGGCCCCATCGCGCTCATCGACCGCAACGTTCCAGTGATCGTGATTGCTCCTTCCGACGAGTTATTCGAGAAAACCATCTCCAACATGCACGAAGTCATGGCGCGGGGCGGCAAGGTGGTGCTGATCTCGGACCGCAAAGGCCTTGATGCCGCCGCCGACCGCACCTGGGCATCGATCGAAGTCCCCGATGTGGATCCTTTCATCTCGCCGCTGATCTACGCGCTTCCCGTCCAATTGCTCGCCTATCACACCGCGGTCGCCAAGGGCACCGATGTGGACCAGCCGCGCAATCTCGCGAAATCCGTCACGGTAGAATAAGCGCGCCGGGGAAAGATTACGGGCATGTCATGAATCCGATGAGGTATGGTCAGCCTCTACCGTGACCCAGAAGTTGGGTTTCCTTGCCTCTTTGGCTGTTTCTCCGGGCGGTGGACTCGTCCGTTTAATTTTATCAATTCAATCGTGCTAGAAACCGCGAGCCATTTACCGCGTGGCCGCTGGAACGAAGATGAACGTCCCGCCCTCCAGGTACGTCGTTGAGAGCATCCCGGGAGTGACCCGGATGGCGAAGCCGCGCAAGTCGCGCAAATGGCTTATCGGTGGCGTCGCGCTGATCCTGGCTCTTGGCGCGTTCTGGTATCTCACCCGCGCCGACAATGCCCCTGTGGCCGCTCAACGTCCCCCTGCAGCCGCGCCCGTCCGGGTCGCGGACGTCGTCCGTCGCGATATGTCGGTGGTCAGGCGGACTCCGGGCACGGTGATCGCCAATACGACCGTCCAGGTCACGGCGCGCGTGCAAGGTGTATTGGATGCGGCAAACTTCAAGGAAGGCCAGTTCGTCAAGAAAGGCGATCTGCTTTTTCGCATCGACCCTAGACCCTTTGAGGCTGCGCTCGCCCAGGCGCGCGCCATGTTGGTCCGCGATCAAGCACAGTTGAAAAATGCCAATCGCGACATGGCGCTCTATGAGCATCTGAACCAGATCGGCGCCGTATCGACGCAGCAGCGCGATACATCCGTCAGCCAGGTGGAGGTGCTTAGCGCAACGCTCGCCTCCGACGAGGCGGCCATCAACATCGCGCAATTGAATCTCGGCTACACGGAGATTCGCTCGCCGGTGGACGGCAAGACCGGCCCTCTTCTGGTCCAGCCCGGCAACATGATCGCGGCCAACAGCACGATGCCGCTGGTGACCATCGCAGAAATTCAGCCGATCAAGATTTCCTTCAACCTGCCGCAGGCCGACCTGCCGCTCATTCTGGCCCGCCAAAGGACCAACGGATTAACGGCGAGCGTGGATTCAAACGATGCGGCCGGAAAGCCGCTTTCGGCCCCTGTAAATTTCACCAGCAATGCCGTCAACAATCAGAGTGGAACCATCGAGCTGCGCGCCACCTTTGATAATAGAGATTTGTCGTTCCTGCCCGGCCAGCTCGTCAATGTCACGGTGGAGCTGGACAGCGTTCCCAACGCTGTGGTCGTTCCGAGTGATGCGGTCAATGATGGCCCCGATGGTTCTTATGTGTATGTGGTCGCGAACGGCAAGGCCGTGCAGCACAACGTCAGAATCGTGTTCGACGATTCGAAGAACGTTGCTGTTGAAGGCGATTTGAAACCTGGCGATTCTGTGATCGTTGAAGGACAATTGCGCGTCGACCCCAGCGGCGCGGTCAATGTCCTGCCGTCAAAGGACATCACGCGGGCCGGACCGAATACCGCAACCGATGCCGCCCAGGATGAGGGGCGCCGCGCGACCAGTACGGGCGCCCTCAGGATTATTCCCTGATGAATATCTCGCGGCAGTTCATCGAACGCCCCGTGATGACCTTGCTTCTCATGGCGGCGCTGGTGATCTTCGGGATATTCGGATATGTGACTCTTCCCGTCAGCGAACTGCCGAACATCGATTTCCCGACTATCAGCGTCAACGCCGTCCTGCCGGGTGCGGACCCCGAAACCATGGCCGCCGCGGTGGCGACGCCGCTTGAGAATGCTTTCGCGACCATTCCCGGTCTCGATACGATGACCTCGTCGAGCACGCAGGGCCGCGCCCGGATCACCCTCCAGTTCCGTCTTGATCGCAACATCGATGCCGCCGGCCAAGACGTTGAGGCCGCGATCGCGGGCTCAGCACGCCGCCTGCCCAAGGCGATGCCGAATCCGCCGAACTACAGCAAGGTCGACCCCTCGGCTCAACCCATCTTTTTCATCTCGCTCTTTTCCAAGAGCCTGCCCATCTACAAAGTCGATCAGTATGCGCGAAGCGTGCTCGCTCCCCAAATATCGACTCTGGACGGTGTTGCCCAAGTCAATATCCGCGGCGGGGCAAAATACGCGGTTCGTATTCAAGCCGATCCCAATGCGCTGGCGGCTCGCCAGATGGGAATCAACGACCTCGCCAATGCCGCGAACGCAACCAATACCGATCAGGCGACGGGTACGCTGAACGGAACCTCCAAGACCGCCGTCATCCACGCGGAAGGGCAGCTTACCAACGCCGACGCGTTCCGCCGCCAGATCATCGGCTTTCGCAACGGCGCACCGGTTACCTTCGGGGACGTGGCCAATGTCGTCGACAGCCTGGATGACACCCGTCGTGCGGATTGGTTGAACGATCAGCTAGCGATAACTGACGCGGTTCAGCGCCAGCCCGGCTCGAACACCATAGCCGTCGTAGACAACATCAGGAAGCTCCTGCCGCAATTCCAGGCTCAGCTTCCGGCATCGATCCAGATGGAAGTCTTCTACGATCGCAGCCAGACCATCAGGGCCGCCGTCAACGACGTGCAGATTACTCTCCTGATAGCCGGCGCGCTTGTGGTTTGCGTGATTTTCATTTTCCTGCGCCGGGTTAGCGCAACCTTCATTCCCGCGGTGGCCTTGCCCATTGCGGTCATCGGCACCTTTGCGGGCATGTCCTTCCTGGGCTTCAACCTCGACAATCTTTCGCTGATGGCGCTCACGCTGTCGGTCGGATTCGTGGTCGATGATGCGATCGTCATGCTGGAAAATATCGTGCGCCACGTCGAGGCGGGCGAGAAGCCGTTCGAGGCCGCCCTGAAAGGATCGGGCGAGATCGGCTTCACCATCCTGTCCATGACCATATCGCTGGCTGCCGTGTTTATCCCCATCGTCTTCATGGGCGGTATCATCGGACGCCTGCTGCATGAGTTCGCGGTGACGATTATCGTCGCGATCCTGATCTCAGGTTTTGTGTCGGTGACACTGACCCCGATGCTCTGCGCCCGTATTCTGGAGAGCGAACGGGGCAAAAAGCACAATGCGTTTTATCGCGCCAGCGAAAGCGCCTTCAACTTTTTGCACCGGGCCTATGATCGCAGCTTGCGCTGGTGTCTGGGCCACCGCCCAATCATTTTTGCGGTATTCCTGGCGAGCGTTTTCGGCACCTATGGCCTGTTCCAAATCATGCAGCAGGACTTCCTGCCGAGCGACGATTTCGGCGAACTGCATGGCAGCGTTCAGACGGCAGTGGGAACCTCGTTCGACCAATACATCATTTACGTAAAGCAAGTCGTGGGCATCGTCGAAAAGGATCCCAATGTTTCCGGCGTCCAGTCCGATGAGGAAGGCGAAATGGATATCGCGCTGAAACCGCTGTCCGAGCGCAAGCTTTCCGCGGATCAGGTGGCGGTAGAATTGCGGGCCAAGCTTCGTGACATCCCCGGAACTCGCGTCACCATCATCAATCAACCGATCCTTCGCGTTGGCGCCAGGGGAGCGCGTTCGAACTATCAATACACGCTGAAAGGGCTGGACCTTAAGGAGCTGGAGGATACCGCGTCTCGTCTGTTGCGCGCCCTGCAGGATGACCCAACCTTCGTCGGTGTGAACAGCGATCACGACGAAGCCTCGACGTCCGTGCAGGTCGATATCGATCGCAACCGCGCGGCCTCTTTGGGCATTACGCCCGATCAGATCGAAACGGCGCTGGGCGCGGCATTTGGCGGCCAACAGGTTTCACAGATCTATACCTCGGTGGATCAGTACCAGGTGGTCCTCGAATTGTTGCCGCAATATCAGCAGGATGCTTCCGCCCTTTCCCGCCTCTATCTCACCGGCGCCGGGGGAGCCATGGTGCCGCTCACAGCGGTCACGAAAATCCGTCGCGGGACGATGTCGCTGACGATCAACCATTCCGGCCAGATTCCGTCGATCACCATTTCGTTCGACCTCGCTCCCGGAAAAGCGTTGAGCGACGCGGTGACGGGCATGACCAAGGCCATTGGAGAAATCGGACTGCCCGCGAATGTACAGGGCAGTTTCGCGGGCACTGCTGCCGCGTTCCAAAGTTCGAACAGCAATATGGGTCTGTTGCTCCTGATTGCGATGCTAACTGTCTACATCATCCTGGGCATTCTCTATGAAAGCTTCGTCCATCCGCTGACGATTTTGTCAGGCCTGCCGTCGGCGGCGGTGGGCGCGCTGGCGACTCTGTATGTTTTCGGCATACCGCTCACCGTTTACGCCTTTGTCGGCATGATGATGCTGGTCGGCATCGTCAAGAAGAACGCGATCATGATGATCGACTTCGCATTGCAGAGGCAGCGCAAGGACAACAACGTGCCTGCCGAGCAGGCGATCTACGAAGCGGCGATGATCCGCTTTCGTCCGATCATGATGACGACCATGTCGGCGATGATGGGTACCCTGCCCATTGCGTTGGGCACCGGCATGGGAGCGGAGTCGCGCCGGCCATTGGGGCTTTGCGTGGCGGGCGGCCTGCTGCTGTCGCAGCTGCTCACGCTCTTCATCACGCCGGTTCTGTACACCTATCTTGATCGCTTCGGCCGACGCTTTGACTTCGGCGCCCGCCGGCGCGCCTTGGCCGCTCCCGCCGAATAAGCCGTCTCCCGCGTTTCCGTCGCTGCCGTTAACCCACGAGCCGGCAAGGAAAAAACCCGCGATTACGGCAGTGTGAACTTTGCAAATTACGCCTTTTCCTGGACGTGGTAATATGTGGCCTCACGGGAAGCGGGGTACCGGCTCTAAAAAGATCTCCGCAGAGACGCTGAATCAGAGGGAGATGCGTATGTCGAAGGTCGGGTTCCACAATTTGCTTGCTGCGCTTTTTTGCGGCGCCGCCATTCTGCCGGCACTGGCCGCGGATGATTCGGCGAAGACAATTCCTGATTTCATGGCGGGCGGCATGGGGTGGAACTCCGCCGGTCAGCTCACACCTGTGCCGGGCAGTCCCAGTCCCGTGGTCCAGGATCCCAAAGTCAAATATGTGCCGAACAATGTCGGCGGGCAGCCGACATGGAGAGTTGCGGATGTGAACAATCCCAATCTCACCCAATTTGCCAGGGACGGACTGAAAAAGGCCAATGACATGGTGGCTGAGGGCTTTGCCATGTACAACCGCACTTCGCGTTGCTGGCAGCCCGGCGCCGCTGTGCTCAATACCAGCCCCGGACGCACCTATTTCCTGCAGACGCCGAAGGAAGTCTACATCATCTGGCAGCGCGATCAGATCGTGCGCCACGTCTATCTCGACGTGCCGCATAGCGCGAATCCCAAACCATCCTGGAATGGCGAATCGGTCGGCCATTACGAGGGCGACACGTTGGTCGTGGATACGATCGCACAGACCACCAGCAGCTTCGTCGATCTTTACCGCACGCCCCACAGTGAAAAGCTGCATCTCATCGAGCGTTACCGCCTGACCGAGGGCGGCAAGGCGCTACAGGTCGAGATGACGTTCGAAGACCCGATAGCCTTCGTTCAGCCCTGGAAGGGCACCAAGCGCTGGGAGAAAGTGACAACCGAGCCGACCAGCGCGGGGAACGTCACCGCCACATATGCCGAGGAAATCCGCTGCATGGACGGGGAAATGGTCAACCCGTTCAATCAACAATATGCGGCGAAGTTGGAACCGCTGCCGACGGATCGCGACGGCGCCGAGCAGAAGCTTCTGAGCGGCGGCTGAATCACATTGATTGTTTAGCGTTGCACTGAGATTCGGCGTGCGCTTGCGCGCCGAATCTCAGACTGTATCGCGCGATAATTTCCGCCTGACCTAGTGTGGTGGATTTGAGGTTCCTAAGATGTGGATGGCATTCGTGTTTAGGAACTTCAAATCCAAAAACTACACTAGATTCAATAAATTGCTCGTGTGGCTCTGAATCCGACATTCGCCCGGAGCGTTGCCCAACCACTTGCGAATTTCGGATTCGCCACACTAGAGAAAAACTCTGCCGTGAGCAGTCGTTCACGTTCGCCGCAATTCTGCCTTGCTTTGTTCCATCGGCAACCAACAGACCTTGCGCGCGTATTCCAGGTAGCAGAAAACCTGGAGAGACATCCATGATGATGAATGATCTGCGTGAAGGTCCTATGCCGCCAGCGGAAATGGGAAGCACGCCAAAGCTTGTTGCGGCGCTCGTAGTCGCGCTCGGCTTTGGTGCGATGGGTGCATACAGCTATGAAACGGGAACGTGGAACTCGCCACCCAAGCAAATCGTAGCATCCAAAGACGTCTCACCGCCTGCGCCGTTGGACAATGCGACACCGAGCGATGCAACGTTGCAATCGGCCGCCGATCTGCCGCCGGCAGCTCCGCCCGCGGCGGTGAAGGACGTTGCTGCGCAAGCTCCGGCGAAAGCCGCAGCAGCGGCGCCACCGGTGAGAGTCGCGAGGGCGCAGGCCCCCGAGCCGGCGTTGCCGCAAAGCCCAGCCGCGCAGCCGCCTGCTCCGGCGGCGTCGGAAGTCGCGGCGCCGGCCGCGAGCATTCCCGAACCACCCGCTGCGCAGAACACCATCGCGCCGCCGGTGAATGCGCCAACTCAGGAAGCCCCGGCGCAAGAGGCGCCCGCGCAAGCGACGCCTGAGCCCCAAGCCGGTCCCTGATATAGGGACGGGTCTTCGGCAATAATCATTGGTTCTTAGGTCACCGCGAGGCCCGAACGCCTCGCGGTGATTTTTTTATTTGTCGATCCATGGGCAAACGGACGGCAGGCGTTGACACGGCCTCTGCGTTTCCGCTCCATTGTTCTGCGCTCAAGATATTCAGGGGATTTCGATGAAGCTCTATATGCATCCGGTCTCGACGGTGTGCCGGCCTATTCGTCTGTTCTGCGCCGAAAACGGCATCAATGTCGAGGAAGTGACGGTCGATCTCATGACCGGCGCACAACATAAGGAGCCTTTTGCCTCGCTCAACCCCAGCCGGCAAGTGCCGCTGCTCGAGGATGACGATCTGAAGCTCACGGAAGGCTCGGCGATCCTGAAATATCTCGCAGAGAAGCATAAATTGCCGTCCTATCCTGCCGACATCAAGAAGCGCGCCAAGATCAACGAGGTGATGGACTGGCTCAACACCGGCTTCTATCGCGACTTCGGATACAATCTGGTCTACCCGCAGCTCTTTCCCCACCACAAGCGCAGGAGCGACGAGGCCCATTCCGGTGCTATCGCTTGGGGTCAAGAGGGCTCGAAGAAATGGCTCCAAGTCCTCAACGATCACTGGATCGGTCCGAAGAACTCCTACCTCCTCGGCAATGAGATCACGATCGCGGATTATTTCGGCTCCGGCATCGTATCGATCGCGGACTTGATCGGCTGCGAGCTCAATGCTTATCCGAATGTTCAGCGCTGGCTCTCCAACATGCGAAAGCTCAAACATTGGGACGAGACCCACGAAGTCTTCTCGGGATTCGCCGCGGGCAACAAATCGCGGGAGTTTGTCCGGGTTTGAGCGCCACGATCGCCATCGAGCAGGTCGACCATTTCGGCATCCGCGTGACCGACAAAGCGCGCGCGCTCGCCTTCTATGTCAGGCTTGGATTTGAACTCGAGCACGAAGTCGATTTCGACGCTGTCGTGATCATCAAGAATTCGGTCGGCGTCGAACTGAACCTCATCGTCAACGGCGTCGACCGGACAGGCGGCAAGAATATCCTCATGGATGTGCCGGAGAAGCACCCAGGCTTTACGCATGTGGCGTTTCGGGTCGCCGATATAAGGCGCACCATTGCGGTGCTCAAGGAGGCGGGGATCGCCATCGCACAGGGTCCGGTGACCTTCGGCGATGGGCACGTCTCGCTATTTGTGCGCGACCCCGATCGCAACACCATCGAGCTCCGGGCGCGCCTTGATCCGGGAGCGGCGGAAAAGATCGAAGGCCTCGTGTTCTACGATCCGAAGGGCTAGAGCAGGTTCTTCTCCTCTGGAACCGTCTACGTTGGGCGCAGGCGAGGCGATCCGCCAGGCGCGACGCGAAGAGCGATGCGCTGACATCGGTCGAGCGGCGCGACGAAGCGGGCGCCCGCCCGCGCGCAACCCTTTGGGGCCGGGGGCTTTTGCGTCACGGGTTCGTCGAAGGGCTCGACCGTAGTTCCCGC
>JAXDMY010000086.1:0-3307 GCA_034665805.1 Alphaproteobacteria bacterium | reverse complement strand
AGCGGATCCTAAAGAGGTGATGGCTCGTTCGAAGCCGCCGGGCGAGTGCGATTTGATGTCGATGACGACCGCGAATTGGGCGAGCTTGCCCTCAGGCACGTCCGCCGGGACGCTCGGAGCAGGCATGGGCTTGGGGACCGGGGCGCTGACGCGTGGGGTTTCTTTCGGGACCTGTGTGAACAGATCACAGAATTCCGGCTCTTCGCGAGCCTCGCGCCATTCCGATGCGCCTTCTTGGGCGATGAGCGAAGTCGCTGCGAGGCGCCCCTCTGAAGCGAAGTTGCGCAGACGCTCCGTCGAATAGGGGCCATAAACACGCCCGTCGACATTGATGGTCCACGCAATGGTCATGAAGGCCCGGGTTCCAGGACGGCTGCAAGGCAGGATAATCGGGAAATGGTTACCAGCGTCTTGCGATGCGGGTGGCCAAATAAAAACGCTCCCGGACGAACCGGGAGCGTTTCCTTGCCAAATGATGGTCCAGGTCTAGCTCATGCGCCACGTGCCGTCTGGCTGACGGCAGGCGACACCGCGAGCGAGCTGGGGCCGCCCGTGGACATAGATTTGCTGGGTGTAGTTCGCACAGCGATACCCGGCGCGGTCCTGATAATAGTCTTGGACCTCAAGGTATCCATATGCGTCGCTGCGCGGGCTGCGCCAATCATAGCGGGCGTGTGGACGGCCCGCTTCGAAGCCGCTGTAATAGGTATCGACTTCGTAGCTGCGGTCCTCGCAATTCAGGCTGTTGTTGCCGATGCTTCCGCCAACGACGCCACCCAGGATTGCTCCCACAGCCGTTCCGGCGCCGCGCTGGGGACCGCGAGAGATGGCGTTTCCGAGCAGACCGCCGGCAAGTGCGCCGACAATCGCACCACCGGCCGTGTTGCCGGACTTTTGACGCTCGCATTCGCGCAAATATTCAGTACGGTCGAATCGCGCTGCGCGATTGCCGTAATTGCGGTCGTAATTGTTGCGGTCGCGTTCATACTGCTGCCGCTGCTGTTCATAGCGATCGCGATCGCTGTTATAACGGCCATTGTCATTGGGGTTGTTGCTGTAAGGGTCGTTATAGCCGTTCTGATAACCATTGCCGTAATCACGGCCATAATTCTGGGCCATGACCGGCTGAATGGCGCTTCCCGCCATTGCCGCCGCGGTCAAGATGGCCAAGGCTTTTTTCTTCCACATGGTCTTTTCCTTTGGCTGCAGGGTTGGAGCGTTAGCGCCTTCCCGAACTTGCGCCCAATTTGAGCGACGCAGGCTGAACCTGAACTGAACAGAAAACGACGCCGGGGGGTGAAGGTTCCACCGGCCGGTCAAGGCGAATAGCCAAAAAAGCCCTATTTTATTGGAACTTAAGCGTCGCGTCGTCGGCTCAAATATTGAGGATGAAATCGAAACGCGCGGACGATTGTGGAGTTGTTTGCGAGATGCGCATCAGCAGCTGGGGCGAGAAAAACTCGTCGATGCGGTTTCGCGGCTCGTTCGGAAAATAAAGCTGCGTCGTGAGAATAGGCTGCCGGGGCGCCTGCACTTTAAGGTGGTAATGGCGTGTTCGTCCCGGATAGAGCCCCGGAAGAATGGTGCGGAATCGATACCGCCCCTGGGTGTCGGAAAACAGATGGCCGCGATAGCGGAAGCCGGAATCGTCGTAGTCGCCGTTCTCGTCTGCGTGCCACAGATCAAGAAGCACGCCCGCCACAGGACGACAGTGGCGCGTCAGCACCAGGCCTTCGAGCTGGTAGATTCGCCCGCGGGTTGCGGGCTCTACCAGATCGGCGCGTACGGGCGAACGCGGCTTGAAGAAAGGACCCTCGATTGCCGGCTCTGTCGGGTCATCACCGTCGCGACATTCCGGGGTCGGCGCAGCAATGGTTTGCGCAAACAGCGGCGTTGCATGTTGCGCGCCAAGAGCGAGCCCGCCGACGGCAATCGCCCGCTTCAGAATCAGGCGACGTGATGGATGTTCGTGTACGGGCATCGGAAACTCCTTCGCCCCTTATGATCCTACGGCGCTTTCCCGAAACCGGCAACGGACTCATCATCGTTCAATAGGTCCGTGGTTTGGGCGGGATCGGCTCCATGTCGTTGGTCAGCGTGTACAGGTGCACAGGACGGAATTCGGTGCGCGTCTCCGCGGTGCTGCCGTCGAGCCAGATGAGCGAGTGCTTCAGCCAATTGACGTCGTCGCGCTCGGGAAAATCCTCGCGCGCATGGGCACCACGGGATTCCGTGCGGGTCGCTGCGCCGTCGATGGTGACAATTGCTTGCCCGATGAGGTTGTCGAATTCGAGCGTTTCCACCAGATCCGTATTCCAGACCATGCCGCGATCGGAAACCCCGATATCCGCAATGCCGCGAAACACCTCCCGAACCCGTCTTTGGCCATTTTGCAGTGTCTCTGCGGTGCGAAAGACGGCGGCGTCTTCCTGCATGGCGCGCTGCATGGCGAGGCGGAGTTGGGCCGTCGGCGTCCGTCCTTTGGCGTTACGGAATTTGTCGAGCCGGGCCAAGGCGTCGTCGCCGGCGTCCTTGGCCAGGTCTGCATGAAGTTCGCCTGGGCGGATGCCTTCGGCGGCGCGCGCGCCCGCCGCTTTGCCGAAGACCACCAGATCGCAGAGCGAGTTCGAGCCGAGCCGGTTCGCGCCATGAACCGAGACACTGGCCGCTTCGCCGATCGCGAACAGGCCCGGCACGATGGCGTTGGGATCGTCCTTTCTCAAGGTCCGCACTTCGCCGAGATAATTCGCGGGGATCCCGCCCATATTGTAGTGCACTGTCGGGAGGACGGGAATCGGCTGCTTGGTCACGTCTACGCCGGCAAAGATGCGCGCAGATTCGGTGATGCCGGGCAGCCGCTCGTGCAACAGCTTGGGATCGAGATGAGACAGATGCAGATAGAGGTGGTCCTTGAGCGGTCCCACGCCGCGACCCTCGCGAATTTCGATGGTCATGGCGCGCGAGACCACATCGCGTGACGCCAGATCCTTGGCGTTGGGCGCATAGCGCTCCATAAAGCGCTCGCCCGCAGAATTGGTGAGATAACCCCCTTCGCCGCGTGAGCCTTCGGTGATCAAGACGCCGGCGCCGTAGACGCCTGTGGGATGGAATTGCACGAACTCCATATCCTCAAGCGGCAGCCCGGCGCGCAACACCATGGCGTTGCCGTCGCCGGTGCAGGTGTGCGCCGAGGTGCAGGAGAAATAGGCCCGGCCGTAGCCGCCGGTGGCGAGAATGGTGGTCTGCGCGCGAAAACGGTGCAGCGTGCCGTCATCGAGTTTCAGGGCGATGACGCCGCGGCAGACGC
>JAXDMY010000085.1:0-4145 GCA_034665805.1 Alphaproteobacteria bacterium | reverse complement strand
CATGACGGGTGTGGCGCTCCTCAATCGACCAATGATTCGGTGTCGCAACCAGAATCATGAATCGAATGGCGGCTTCGCGCCACATCCGTCGCTCATTTTCGCAGGTTCGATGAATAAGACAGGCTAGATGCTGGGCGCTGATCCGCACATCTCTCATAATGAGGTCAATGAGGCGCTGCACTTGGAAGGTGAGCTCGTGTCTCTCATCCCCAACAAGGAGAGGAAGTTTTTTCTCGAGCTCCTCGATCGCGTTCGTCAACCAAAGACCCCTTGGATGAATTTTCCGTCCGGTCGATTATGCTCCCCGAGCGCCGAAACCCGAAATCGCGTGGCTGTGATTTTTCTGTTGCTCTGCTTTAGCGTTGCGCCACAATTTGAATGGCTTTTGGCCGATTCATCGGCGCGGCTTACGGACAATTGACCTCCCATCATCGCGCTCTTGGTTGCCGATGGGAGATCGGTGACCTAATCTGATGCGCCGATCCGGGTTCGCCGGACAGGAGGGTTTTGCATGCGTAGATTGTCTTTTGCTTTTCTAACTCTGTTGCTTCCGGTTGCGGCCGTTGCTGCGGACGCGCCGCCCGATTGGGCATTCTTGCCTGCGACGCCGGGATATCAGCCGCCGCCGGATAACGGCCAGCCGAGGCACGTTGCGGGCAGCACCAAGGCCTACACCCTTAAACAGGTCGACGACATCTTCAATCCTCCCGATTGGTTTCCCAACGAGCACCCGCCGATGCCGGAGCTGGTTGCTCATGGCAAGATGCCCATCGTGCATGGCTGTGCCCAATGCCATCTGACGAGCGGGAGCGGTCATCCGGAATCGGCGAATATCGCGGGTCTTCCGGCTGGCTACATCATCGAGCAATTGGCGCAGTTCCGGGATGGCTCGCGGACAAGCTCGCTTCCGGGGCGCTCCATCATGAACAGTTTCGGCAAGGTGCTTACGGATGACGAAGTGAAACCGGCCGCCGAGTATTTTGCTTCGATCAAACCGGTGGTGTGGACCAAAGTTGTGGAATCCGACAGCGTTCCGAAATCCTTTATCGGCGAAGGCAGCATGCGGTTTGTCTCGTCCGGCGGCGCGATGGAACCGATCGGCCGGCGCATCATCGAATTGCCGCAAAGCGAGGAGGGCGCGAAGAGCCGCGACCCGCATGCGCCGTTCGTCGCCTATGTGCCGACGGGGAGCATCAGAAGCGGTGAAGCGCTTGCCAGCACCGGGGGTGGCGGCAAGACCTTCCAATGCAGCATTTGCCATGGCGCGGATTACAAGGGCGTCGGCAATGTGCCGGGCCTCGCGGGCCGCTCCGCGATCTACATCTTCCGCCAGCTCTATGACATCCAGCACGGCGCGCGCAAAGGCGTGTCGGTGGCGCTGATGCAACCCGTCGTCGCGAAACTCACCCAGGACGACATGATCGCGCTGGCCGCTTTTATGGCGTCCCGCGCGCCTTGATGGCTCTTCCGTCTGGCCCGTTGTTGGACTCTCGCGTCAACGCCGTCATAGAGCGGCTGGAAGCGACGCGCCGTCGTCCCCCGAATGGTGGGCCGCGAAGCGAGGCCGCCAACGCACATGACCCGTTTGCCTATGCGGATTATGGCTTCTCGATCGTCCCTGAGCAGGGCGATTTGATCTACCTTTTATGCCGGGCCATCGGCGCCAGGCGCGTTGCTGAATTTGCCACCTCGGTCGGGATGTCGACGCTCTATTTCGCGGCAGCCATACGCGACAATGGTGGCGGCGTCGTCATCGGGTCCGAAATCGTCCCGCAAAAGGCCGCTGCAGCGCGCCGCAATCTCCAAGATGCGGGATTGGCCGATTTCGTCGATCTGCGCGAAGGCGATGCCAGAGAAACGCTCCGAGACCTCGGCGGGCCGGTCGACTTCGTCCTGATCGACGGTTGGCCTGGCGGTGAAACGCCGTCGCTGGCTCTGCAAGTCATGAAGATCGTGGCGCCGCAGATTCGAACCGGCGGGCTGGTCATGAACGACAACGCCGAAGCGGACTATCTGTCCTATGTGCGCGATACGGCCAACGGGTTTCGCTCCATGTCGCTGCCGCTGAAAGGGGCCACGGAGCTGTCGGTCAAGGTTGGGTAGTCCGCTGGCGAGTTGATTTTCTTCCCCGCGACTGCTGGAATTGGACCCAAGGGCTTAGTCCTGTGGTCATAGGAGCGGCGCATATGTCTTGGTTCGCAACGCATCGATCGAGATTGCAGCAATGCGCGATTCTAGGCGGCCTGCTTTCGGGTTTGCTTGCCGCCGCTTCCATGCCCGCGGCGCTCGCACAGGCGCCCGCGAAAGATTCGATTCCCAATTTCGCGTCGATAAATTTCGGCTGGCAGCAGAACGAGGAGGATTGGGAGGACCCGCCGCCGGGCTCCGGCCACGGCCCGATCAGGGAGAACCCGGCCTATCCCTTCGTGAACAATGCCGACGGCAACCGGACGCACAGACAGGTCACCGTCCGCATTACCAACACCAAGGACCCCATTCTGAAGCCGTGGGTGGCTGCGCAGATCGAGGCCACCAACGAGGAGGTGCTCAGCGGCAAGAGAGAGATTCCCTTCACCGCGCAATCGCGCTGCTGGCCCGGCGGCGTTCCGGGCCAATTGCTTTATCCGTTCGAGCCCTTTTATGCGATTCAAACACCCAAAGAAGTGTGGCTGATCTGGCAGCGCGACCACATGGTGCGCCGCATTTTCCTCACCGACAAACATTCGTCCAATCTGAAGCCGTCCTGGTTCGGCGAATCCATCGGCCATTATGAGAATGGCGACACGCTGGTCGTCGACACGATCGGGCTTTCGACGCAGAAGAACAGCTATATCGACAATTTCCGCACGCCCCACAGTGAAAAACTGCATGTCGTCGAACGCTTCACCATTGGCAAGGACGGAAAATCCGTGACGGCCGTGGTCAAAGTCGAGGATCCCGACGCCTTCAACGCGCCCCTCACTCTGTCCAAGCGTTGGTTCAAGGTGGATCTGCCGATGATCGAAGTCGTCTGCTCCGAGAACAACGACGATCACTTCAGTCAGAACCTCTACCCGATCCCGCAAGCGGACAAACCGGATTTCTGATCGTTGCAAAGGGCCTATCCTATCTCTGTCCGGCTCCCCGCCAGGCCACGATAACCGCCTGAAGCTTATAGCTTTTCAGCGTCGCCTCGTGATCCTGTCCTAGCCAGCCGTACGCCACGCGCCGACAGCACACGCGACTATGTCGGAAGAGCAATCAACCTTCCGCAGACCGACAAACCTGATTTCTGATTTTGTTGACTCGACGGGCGCTTCTTGGGTCAAGCTCTTTTGAAAATGGGCCGCTATTGGCGAGGTTCAGCCCACCCCTGGTAGCGCGGGAAATGTCCTGTGTGGATGGGAAGACCGGACATTCGAGCCGGAGGCCGGAAAGGACGGGTCGTGACCCGTTCGAGACATTCCGCACACGTCGTTTTGGACTTTCCAATGTCTCGCGCGTTCTCCTCTATAGGCGCCCTTCGAGGCGCAACAACAATCCATGTGCGGATATCGCATCGGAGAGAGACAGGACAAACATGAAGACGTTCATTATCGCTATCGCGGCAGCAACCGCGTTGGTCGGCATTACGGCTTCCGCCCGTGCGGAAGAGCACGCCGTCCGTGATACTACCGTCACGGGTGCGGCGATCGGAGCTGGCACCGGAGCGGGCACTGGGCATGACCAATTTCTTCGCTGAGTTGAGGCGGCACTTCTATCGCGTGGCGGCTGCCTATGCCGTGGCGGCGACGCCGCTGTGACGGAACACACGAACCCCGCAGACCCGAAGCCGCCATCCGTAGATCGGCTGTCGCTTCTATGGCGGCGCATCAACGACCACAAGATTGTGCAATGGAGCGTGGCCTATGTCGCGCTCGCCTATGGCGTGCAGCACGCCATCATCTTGACCAGCGAAGCCTTCGACTGGCCGCACGCGTTGGTGCGCGTTTCTATGCTGCTACTGGTTCTAGGATTGCCGTTGGTGATGACGTTCGCCTGGTATCACGGCGAGCGCGCGAGCAGACAATTCTCCAGGGCCGAGATGACCATCGTTTCGATCCTGTTGGTTGGGATTTCGCTCTTCTTCTACGTCTTCGTGCGACCTTCCGAGGAAATGGCGGCAG
>JAXDMY010000084.1:0-2872 GCA_034665805.1 Alphaproteobacteria bacterium | reverse complement strand
TGCAGATAGGGCGGCAGCAGCGCGGAGCTTCCGAACAGCACCACACCCACCGCGAACATGGTGAAGAATCCCGAAAGGAAACCCACATCCTTGAAGAGACGCGGTGGAATGAACGGTTTCTCCGACGTGAACATGTGAACGATGAAGAGATAGAATCCCAACCCCGCGAGCACAGCTTCGATGATGATCTCGTAGGAATTGAACCAATCCTGCGAAGAACCCCGGTCGAATGCCAACTGCATCGCGCCTAACCCAAGCGACAGCGCGGTGAAGCCCATCCAATCGAAGCGCAAACTCGTGTCGCGGCGCTGTTTGCCCAGGAACAGCACGAGGCCTGCGACCGCGACGATACCGAAGGGCACATTGATGAAGAACACCCAACGCCAATCGTAAAGATCGGTCAGATAGCCGCCCAGCGTGGGACCTAGAATGGGCCCAATCATTACCCCGGTCGCCCACACCGCCATGACCATGCCGCGTTGCTGCGGGGGATAGAGGTCGAGCATGATGGATTGCGAAAGCGGCACCAGGGCGGCACCGAAACACCCCTGCAGGAAGCGGAACACCACCTCCTGCGGCAGATTCTGCGCCAACCCGCACGCCATCGACGTGAGCGTGAAGCCTACAAGACAGACGATGAAGAACTGCTTGCGGCCGAAGCGGGCCGCGAGCCATCCGACCGGCGCCGTAAAGATGGCGGCGGCAATCACGTAGGACGTCAAGACCCAGGTGATCTGATCCCGGCTTGCGCCAAGGCTCCCCTGCATATGCGGCAGAGCGACATTGGCGATGGTGTTATCCAGCGCCTGCATCAAGGTCGCGATCATGGTGCAGCCCACCACCAGAACGCGGTGGCGCGTCACCAGGACTTCACCGGAAAGCGCATCGGCCATTAGAAGAGATCGCTGAGCTTGCGCTTGTGATTGGTGTCGATCGAGACGCTTGTGCTCATGCCGGCGCGTATGGTCGAAATATCTTCGCTGGAATCAAAGGCGATCCTGGCCTGCAGGCGCTGGACGACCTTCACCCAATTGCCGCTGGAATTTTCCGAGGGCAGCACCGAGAACTGCGCGCCCGTGGCCGGCGCAATCGAGGCGACGGTGCCGTGCCAGACGCGATCGGGGAACGTATCGATGGTGATCTTCACCGGTTGCCCGGGATGGACATAGGTAAGATCGGTCTCCTTCATGTTCGCTGTGATCCATTTGGCGCCATCCGACACGAGCGCAACCGCACTCGTCGGCACGAAGGCTGCAAGGGATGAGACGATCATCGCACCCGGCTGCAACGAGGAGACTTGCGTCACCGTGCCGTCATAGGGCGCCTTCACCACGGTATGGTCTAATTGACGTTGCGCCTCGTCGCGCGCGGCCTTGGCCTGCATATAGTCGGGGTGGCTTTCGAGCGGCGCGCCAATGCGCCCGCCGAGTTTCGCCAATTGCACTTCGGCCTGCTGCTGCAACGATGTCGTCTGGGACTGTGTCGTGTAGAGAGTCGCCTGCGCTTGATCGACATTCTGCTGTGCGGTACCGCCGATGCGCAAAAGCGCGTTCTGCCGCTTCAACGTGGTGTCGGCGAGTGAGACCTGCGCACGCTGGGCCTGGATGTCGCTCAGCATGCGCTGGTAATCCTGCTCCATCGATTTGATGGTCAGCGCGCTCTCCGCCATTTTGGCTTGCGCCTGATCCAGCGCAATTTGGAACGGCTTCGGGTCCAGGCGGAACAAGACGTCGCCCTTGTGGACGCTCTGGCCTTCCTTGACGTCCACCTCCGAAACGATGCCGGAGACATCGGTGGACACCATCAGCTTGTTGGCGTCGACAAACGCATCATCCGTGCTGACATAACGCCCACCGGTCAGCCACCAAAGGAGGCCGCCCACGACGACGACGACGACCCCGCCCAGCATCAGCACACGGCGCCACCACAGCCGGCGCTCCGGGGCTTTTGACTTCAAAGCTTCCCTGCGAGTTTCAACAATGGCGTCCATGACAATTCCCTATGCGCTTCTGACGTTCGTGCGCGGATCCGCGGTCAGATTCGCTTTCATTCCCAAGAGACAATCGATGGCCGCGTCCAAGCTTTTTGTGGGGATGCCGGCAACGAGCAGCGAATTCAGCAGGGCCCGCGCTTTGTCGATCTCTTTCAGCATGGGCGTCGCCGCAGACGTCACATGAAGCCGCCAGATCCGGCGATCAGACGCGTCATGGCGTCTCTCCACAAAACCGCGTGCCTCGAGCCGGTCGACGAGCCTGCCAACCGTGATGGGCTCGACTTCGATCAGCGCGGCGAGTTCGTTCTGCGACATGCCGGGCTGGCGCTCGAGACGCACCAGGATCATCCATTGGGCGCGGGTCATGCCGTGGGTGCGGGCAAGCGCATCGGCGCGGGTCCGCATCAGCCTGGCCACATCGGAGAGAACACACAGGGGATCACGATCAAGGGACTGTTTCATAGCGTGAGAGAATATAAGCTGCGTTATGATATTGACAAGGGGAGCAAGCGGTGGCTTGACGGTAAAAATCAAAAAATTTCGCGGTGGCCAGGCTTGACGGAGGCGGCCAGAGTCCCTGAGTAGCGATGGCCGGCTCATCCTTCGACACGCTCAGGATGAGGCCCGAAAATGAGGGCCTAAAACCCGATGAAACGTTGGTTGCTCAGGATTGGCGTAGGGTTGACGGGTTTGCTGGTGATAGCGGCCCTGCTTGGGCTCGACTTTGTCCGCTCGTTTCAGCGCTCCGTCCCGTCCTATGACGGCACGCGCAATGTCACCGGGCTGGCTGCGCCGGTGCAGATCCTGCGCGACCGCTATGCCATCCCGCACATCATCGCCGTTTCATTTCCCGATGCCGCATTCGCGCTGGGCTATGCG
>JAXDMY010000083.1:0-9980 GCA_034665805.1 Alphaproteobacteria bacterium | reverse complement strand
ATCTCATTGCTGCCGCCGCCGCCGCCCGCGACGTCGGAGCTGCAGAGGCGCGAGCTCAACGACGTGCTGACGGCGCAAAAGGAGCGCACCCCGGCCCTGGTAAAGCGCTCGCTCGACGACAAGGTCGATCTCTTCGGCTTCGCCAATGTGATGGGTCCGAAATTCACCGCGGAAAACATTCCGGGTGCCGCTGCGTTCATCCGCAAAGTCGGGCGCGAGACAGCTGCGCAGGTCAATCTGGTGAAGGATTGCTGGGAGCGGCCGCGCCCCTTTGTCGTCAGCAAGGACGTTCATCCGCCAGGGACGATGGCCCAGGACATGGCCATGAAGCCGGGAGAGGCCGAAAAGAACACCGCGCCGCACAATGCGGGTTCGCCGTGCCGGCCCCTCGAGACGCCCGCCTTCAGCTATTCCTATCCGAGCGGCAACGCCAATTTCGGGACCACGACGGCGATACTCCTCGCGGCCATGGTGCCGGAGAAGCGCGCCGAAATCTTCGCGCGCGGTTGGGAGTATGGCGAGAACCGCCTGGTGGCCGGGGTTCACTTCCCATCGGACATCGAATCTGGGCGCATTTCGGCCACGGCGATGGTCGCGGTGATGATGCAGAATCCCGCATTCAAAAGCGATTTCGCGGCCGCTAAAGCGGAACTGCGTGGTGCGCTCGGACTGACGCCCTAACCGATGACCGGTTACGCCGAAATCGACGGCGTCCTCATGCCGTGGGCCGAAAGACGCGGATTGCATGTCTATGTCGGTCACCGCCAGAATGTCGTTCGCTCCATCACCATCTATGTCTGGATGGGATCGCGCCATGAATCGACCGGGCATGTCTGGATCGATCCGATCAACGAGATGGCGTTGATCGGCATCCACGCCGCAGCAGGCAATTTTCGTTTTGAGGATGCGGTGCCTCTCGCCGGATTGACGAGCGCGCTCGATGCCGCGTGCGAGAAGCTCGCGTCCCGCAAACAGCGCAGCGAAAACGTCTAGACCTCGATCTCGCCGCGCATATAGAGCGCGCAAGGACCGGACAGGATCACTTTGTCGCCCTCATCCGTACACAGAAGATCGCCGCCGCGCGGCGATGCCTGGTAGGCGCGCAATTCCCGCTTGCCCAACCGCTTGGCCCAGAAGGGCGTCAGCGTAGCGTGCATCGATCCGGTCACCGGGTCCTCCGGCACTCCCACGCCGGGCGCGAAGAAGCGCGACACGAAATCGTAAGGCGCGCCATTGCCTTGCGCGGTTGCAAGCAAGGCGCCCGCGCCCGCCTCCGAGAGGACGTCGGCGAGAGAGCCGGAGTAGCGCATCGCGCGGATCGCCGCTTCCGGCCAGACGCCGAGCGGGGCGGGCGTGCCGCCGGCGCCCCTCGGCGCGAAGTGAATCTCGGAAGGCGGCCCGACGCGCAAGGCCTCGCCGAGGGCGAGGCCGAACCCTGCTGGCGCGGGGAGCGATTCCACCCTGCCGGCGGGTAGCGCCATGCTGTGGCGTCCATCCGCGCTTCTCTCGACCGTCAGTATGCCGCTTTGGGTTGCAAACCGCACCTCAGGGAGGCTCGGCTCCAGTTCTGCAAAGATCACCCAGGCGGAAGCCAGGGTCGCATGGCCGCAAAGCGGCACCTCCACCGTTGGAGTGAACCAGCGCAGTTCGTAAAGCCCCGCCTCTCGGCGCATGAGGAAAGCGGTCTCGGCGAGATTGTTCTCATTGGCGATCGCCTGGAGCACGGCATCGTCGAGCCAGGATTGGAGCGGAACAACCGCGGCGGGATTGCCCCCGAACGGCCGCTCTGCAAACGCGTCCACCTGCCAAAGTTTGAGCTTCATTGCGGGGTCCCGAATGGTTGCCATTCAGATAGAATGAAAGCGAAGGTGGCGCTAGTCCGGCGCGCGGCCGAACACCACGAAAACGCGATGAGGAATTTTGAGCGGATCATTGGAAAATTGTCGTTCAAGAAGCTCTCTGTGCGCCGAATCGAATCGTGCGACGGCTTCAGGTGGCAATGACGCGCCGACACCAGAACTGGCGCGAATGCGGCCGAGCCAAGCATCTCGGGAGTAGGTCACGGAGACATCGAACGAGAAGCTCTCGATGTGTTCGAATCCGGCGCCGGCAAGATCGCTGAACCGCCGAGGATGAATTCCGGTGCCGTCGTCGCCGTCCCATGGCGGGTTGTGCTGACGGATGAGGGCTTCGGTCGCTTCGACAACATTGCCCGGAAGCGGCAGCCAATCGAAATGCGCGATGATCATTCGTCCGCCTGGTGCGAGGAGGCGGCGTGCCTCGCTGGCCGCCCGCGGCCGATCAAACCAGTGCCAGCATTGTCCCGCGGTGACGACATCAAAATTATGGCTTGTTAAACCGGTTTCTTCCGCCGTGGCTTCAATGTAGCGGATGCTGACGCCGGCTTCTCGATCCAGACGCTCGGCTTGGTCGAGCATCGCGCGCGATGGATCGAGTCCCGTAACCGAACATCCGCGCCGCGCGAAACCGCGTGCCACGGTACCGGTTCCGGTCCCCAGATCGAGCACCCGATCTGTTTTCGCGGCAATCCCGCTTTGAAACAGCCGGTCGAAAAATTGTTCCGGGAAGCCGGCACGGTGCCGGGCGTAATCCGAAGCGGTCTTGCCAAAATCAACCGGCATCTGATGTCATTCCGCCTGGCGCGACGAAGGACAGAACAATAGCAAAGGTTGCACCCAGCGCCCCGTTCCCCGATGGAACCCTTCCGGTTCACGAATTCGTGCTCAGGCCCATAGCCAGACCAGGCCCTCACCCCTATATTCCGCGCCCGGCGCCTGCTTCGTCCCCCCGACCGCCAGGCCCAGACCTCTTTGCGTTCAACATTAGGAGAAGAATCGTGAAAACCACTCACATTTTCGGCGCTGCCGCGGCATTTGCCGTGCTGGCGCTCGCGTCAGGCGCGGTATCGGTGTCGGTCTCGACCCCGGCCGTCGCGCAAGCCGCTCAGGACGACCAGATTCCCACGACCAATGGCAATCTCGTCATCCATCCCGTCCATCACGCGGGCGTGGTTCTGACCTGGAACGGCAAGCGGATCGTCGCCGATCCCACCACCTTTCCGCCCGGCCCGAACAGCGGTGCGGCCGATTTCAAAGGCGCCGCGCCACCCGATCTGATCCTCATCACCCATGAGCATGGCGATCATTTCAGCGTGCCCACGCTAACCGAACTCTCCGGCCCGAACACCGTCATCGTCGCACCTCAGAGCGTCTTCGGCATGCTGCCCCCGGCCCTGCAGGCGAAGACCAAGGTGATGAAGAACGGCGACAAAGGCACCTTTGCCGGCGTGCCGGTGGAAGCCGTCGTCGAATATAACGTCACGCCGGAGCGGCTGATGTTCCACCCCAAGGGCCGCGACAATGGTTATGTGCTGACCATGGGCGGCAAGCGGGTCTATCTCGCCGGCGATACGGAAGAGACGCCGGAATTGAAGAATCTCGCCAATATCGACGTCGCCTTCATTCCCATGAACTTGCCCTACACGATGACCGTGGATGCGGCGGCGGCCTGGGTGAAGGATTTCAAGCCGAAGATCGTCTACCCGTATCATTTCGCCGAGAGCGACGTGAACAAGTTCAAGACGCTTGTCGGCTCTGCCAGCGATGTCCGTCTGCGCAAATGGTATTGAGTTGATGGGATTTCTCATCCGCTAGGATGAGAAGAGCGGCCGCCTTCGTAAGAAGGCGGCCGTTTTTTTAGAACACGATCAGCGCCGCGCGCAGCGACAGCACCAACAGCACAATCGACGCGGCCATGAAAACCGCGAAGCGCAGAATAATGACATTGATGAGCGCGTGGACCAGGCTATGGGCAACGCGCAAACCCACATAGAGCCAGGCCAGAACCAAGTTCAAGCCGCCGCCCGCATCCAGCATCGCCAAGGTCAGCGCCACGGCGTAGAACAGCGTCGGCTGCTCCATGAGATTGTTGTAATTGTCCGCTTTCCAGCGCACCTGGGCGGGCAACTGCGCGTGGAACGCCTCATTCGGCCGGTAGGGATCGTAGACGATTTTGCTCTTTGATATCGCCGGAATACGCGTGGCATAAAGCCATGCCCACATCACGAAAGACCACAGAACCAGCGCCATCAGCGGCGCAAGGATCGGGCTGTGCATTGGGGTCAGTTGACCAGCCGGTATAGCCGTTGATCAAAGGGCGTGCCCAGCCATTGCAGCACGGTGCTGCGATAGGTCTGAGTGTGCGGGGCGCGGTTATGCGCTTCGAAGGCCGCAAGATTCGACCATTCCTCGAAGGAACGGAAATGGTTCACATGGGCGGGAACCTCGTCCAGAATCTCATAGCGCACCATGCCGGCCTCCTTGCGGCTGCCTTCCCAGAGTGGAGCGAACGCGTTCATCAGGTTCTGCGTATTGCCACCGGCCACGTCGATATGGCTGATGACAATGACGTCGTTCGCGGATGGCGCCTTGGGCGGCGTCACCGAATGGGCCTGATGCGTGCGCGTGTCGAGCGGGCCGAGTTCGATGGGTTTGAGCTTCCCTGCGAGGCCAGTGATCGCCGCGGCCTTGGTATGATCCGCCGCCATGCCCCGGCTCTGCCAGATCTCGCTCAGAATGAAGCGGTGGGATTGGCCTTCTTCCTGATAGATGTCAGCATACATCGCGCCCGGCTCTTTGCGGCTTGCATCGCGATATTCCTTAAGCATGGCGATAGCGCGTGCATTCGCACTGGGTATGACCTCGACGTAAGTCATGAGATAGGTGGGCCCATCGATCAGCGGCACGGGCGGGTTCTGGGCCGATGCGGGTCCAGCGATGATGACCCCCAAACCTGCGCAAGCGAAAAGCCAGGAAAGCGATCTCATGGCGGCGTTCCTTTGCTGAATGCGCCGTGCCGGCGCGGCAATCAATTCACGACGGTATATTTGCGCTGGTCGTAAGGCGTGCCCAAAAGCGGCGCCAGCTCGTTGCGAAACGCCTGCGTATGGGCCGCCAGATTATGCGCATCCCATGCCCGCTCATTCGCCCAGACCTCGAAGAGACGGAAGTGATTCCCGGTGCCGGGGGCCTGGCGCAGGATCTGATATTTCGTCATGCCCGGCTCTTTGGCCGAGCCTTCGGAAAGCGGCTTCATGATTTCGAGCAGCTTGGGTATTGCCGGCGGGGTGACATCGAGATGGCTCAGGATGATGACGCTGTTCGCGGTCGGCGCTCCCATGTCCGGCGCAAGGAAGTGGCCGAGATGCGGACGGGCATCGGGCGGTCCGAATTGGATCGGCAACATCTTGGCGTAGAGCTGGTCCTTGGCGGAGGCCTTGACATGCGCGTCATAGGCGGCCCAGTCGCGCCAGACTTCGTTGGTGGCGAAACGCGAAGCCGCCCCGACTTCCTCTAGAATGTCTGACGACATGATTCCGGGCTCTTTGCGCGCAGCGTCGCGATATTCTTTGAGCATCGTCCTCGCCATCGCGGTCTTGCCCGGCGTCACTTCGAAGAAGGTCGTGACGTAGATCGGTCCTTGCGTGGGAGGCGGCGCGTCTGCGGCATTGGCGGCTTGAACAAATCCCGCAAGCGCAAGGGCGCAGAACAGCATGTTGAGAAGCGATCTCATCCTTCAACTCCAATAGGGTTTAATTCTGCGCTTGCAGTCTCTTTACCAGGGCCGCGGCGGCATCGGCTCCCGCCTGAGCTCCCGCCGTGTCGCCCTCCTGGCCGCCTTTGGTGCCGGAAACGCCGACGGCGCCAATGACTTCATTGCCGACCATGATGGGAACACCGCCGCCCAAGGGAATGGCGTTGGGCGTTTCGCGTTCGCTGGCCTGCGGCTGGCCCGGCTTTGTGCGGTCGCGCCAGTCGATCGATCTCATCTTGAACTGGTTCGCGGTAAAGGCCTTGCGCTGCGCCAGGCCGAGATTATGGGGCGCTGCATTGTTGCCCTGGAGCAGCAGCACCGTATTGCCGTCACGGTCGATCACCGCCAGCGACGGGTCGGAGCCATCGTTTTTCGCATAGGCCTGCACCGCGCGTAGCGCCGCCAGAGCCTGTTCCGAGGTCAGGCCCGAAGACTGAGCCTGTGCCGCCTGCGGGGCGATCATGAGGGCGGCCAATGCGGCCGCCGCTGTGAGCATCAAAGACTTGTGAGACATCGATTCCTCCTGAAATTCTTATCGGACGGTTGCGAAACCGCGGCTCAAAAGAGTTGATCGGCGATGGCGTCGGCGCCGGCCTTGGCGCAGGCCTCATCGGCTTCCCCGCCGCCCTTCGAACCGGCGACTCCGACGCCCCCGATGGCATCATTATGCCAAATGATCGGTATGCCGCCTTTTTGCGCGATGGTATTTTCAAGCATCTGCTGGCCGTTCAGATCGATGGGCTTGCCCTTCTCATCCACAGCGTCGATTGCCGTGCGTTCCATCCAGGACGACGTCGGCTGGCGAAATGTGCGCGCGGTATAGGCCTTGCGCCGGGCGTTATCGACCATTTCCGGCGAGGCGCCGTCGCCGCGCACGATGAACCGTACGCCTCCCACATGGTCCACAACCGCAACCGTGATGACGGAACTGTCCTTCTTGCACGCGTCGATCGCTCCTTGTGCGACGAGGAGCGCCTGTTCGACCGAAATGTCGTTCCCGGCGAGCGACTGCAATGTGAATTGCTTCGTCATCTGCTGCATAAGAGCGAACCCCGCTGAAACAGCGAAGATCGCGATAACGCCGACCACCAAACCCGCCATCAGTTTTTGCATGCTGACCCCTCCCACAGAGTACGGTTCTACCCTGAGTTTCCGTGCCGGAGTTTAGGGCAGAGCTTAACTTGCGTCGAGGGTCTCGGCGCGCTTGTGGGCCAGGGCGGCCTTCATCTTTTCCTGAAGCTTTTCAAAGGCCCGCACTTCGATCTGGCGGACCCGCTCCCGGCTGATGTCGTATTTGACCGAAAGGTCCTCCAGCGTCATGGGCTCATCGCGCAGGCGCCGCGCCTCAAGGATGTCGCGCTCGCGGGGGGTGAGCTCTTCGAGCGCGGTGGATAGCAGGGTCCGGCGTTCCTCCAGCTCTTCGGTCTCGGCAAGCTGGGTTTCCTGGTCGAGCGATTCATCGGCCAGCCAGTCCTGCCATTCGGAGTCCGATTCTGTCCCCAAAGGCGCGTTGAGCGAGGAATCCGGCGATGCGAGGCGGCGGTTCATATTGACCACCTCCTGCTCGGGAACCCCCAGCCTTTTGGCGATATCGGTAACGTGTTCGGGGCGCATATCGCCCTCTTCGAGCGCTTCGATTTGACCCTTCACACGGCGCAGATTGAAGAACAGCTTCTTCTGTGCCGCCGTGGTGCCAAGCTTCACCAGGCTCCAAGAGCGCAGGATGTATTCCTGGATCGAGGCACGTATCCACCACATGGCGTAGGTGGCGAGCCTGAAGCCGCGCTCCGGCTCGAAGCGCTTGACCGCCTGCATCAGGCCGATATTGCCCTCGGCGATCACTTCGTTGATGGGAAGCCCGTAGCCGCGATAGCCCATGGCGATCTTGGCCACCAGACGCAGATGGCTGGTGACAAGCTTGTGCGCCGCCTCGGTGTCTTCATGCTCACGCCAGCGTTTGGCGAGCATGTATTCCTCTTGCGGATCGAGCAGGGGAAATTTGCGGATTTCGGCGATATAACGCGAAAGGCCGCCTTCGCCGATAATTGGAAGCGCCCTAGACGCCATGTCTCAAATCCCCTCAGTCAAACGACTCTTCGGATGTGCAAGCGCACATCCTATCACGGTCCTAACGCCTCCCGGATGAAAGCGTATCCCCCAATTGGGCCAGAATCTGGGGATCGGACGGCCGAATTGCAAGATGGCCTAGTGTGGTGGATTTGGAGCTCCTAAGATTTTGAGGGCATTCATGTTTAGGAACTTCAAATCCGAAAACCACACTAGATTCAATAAATTGCCAGTGTGGCTTTGAATCCGAAATTCGCCCGGTACGTTGCCCGAAGCTATTGCGAATTTCGGATTCGCCACACTGGAGCGTCACTGTTGGGGCTTGAGCGAGCGCAAGATCTTAACCAGATCGCCGAAATCGGCGGGCCAGGGCGACTCGAAACGCAGTTTCTCCTGTCGTGTGGGGTGAAAAAAGCCGAGCACGCCGGCGTGCAGGGCCTGCCTGGGAAAGATGACGGCGGCGTCATAGGCCAGTTGTTGCGCGGGTGTTTTTGCGCGCGGGGCCTGGCGGCTGCGTCCATAGGTGGAATCGCCGATCAAGGGATGACCAATATGGGCAAGATGCACGCGAATTTGATGGGTCCGCCCGGTTTCCAACCGGCACTCGACAAGCGAGGCGAAGGGCTTCTCCTCGTTCTGTCCGGCCGGGGGGAATGTCTCCAGCACGCGGTAGCGCGTGCGCGCGGGCTTTCCCTCGCCCCGCAGCACCGCCATGCGCTTGCGGTCGAAGGGGTTGCGTCCGAGATTGCCCTCGACGAGCCCTTCTCCGGCCCGCGGCGCGCTCCACACAATCGCATTATAGGCGCGCTCAACGGCATGAGCCGCGAATTGCTTGGCGAGGCTGCGCATCGCGCGCTCGTTCTTGGCGGCGACGAGAAGGCCGCTGGTGTCCTTGTCGAGCCGGTGGACTATTCCGGGGCGCGCGACGCCGCCAATCCCGGAAAGCGAGATCCCGCAATGCGCAAGCAGCGCGTTCACCAAAGTGCCGTCGCGATTGCCGGCCGCGGGATGCACCACAAGGCCGGCCGGCTTGTCGATGACAATGAGATCGGAATCCTCATGCACGACGGTCAGCGGGATGTCTTGCGGCTGCGGCTCCGGGGATGCGGGGGGCGGGATCGAGATCGTGACATTGTCCCCCGGTTTGACCCGCTTGTTGGGGTCTCCTATCGTTTCGCCCGCCAGCGTCACGCGCCCCTGCGCGATGAGTGCTTGCAGGCGCGAGCGCGAAAGCTCCTTCAGGCTGACGGCGAGGAAGTGATCGAGCCTCCAGCCCTTGTGGGCGTCGCTCGCGTGGAATTCGCGTATTTCTCCGTCTACGGATGAATGATCGGTCATGGCAACAAGCGACTCTCTTCACGCACCTGGTTATCGCGGCCTTCTTGCTCTCGTCATCCTTCTGGGCGCGCTGATCATGCTGGGCGTCGGAGCGCTCGTTGCCGCGGCATTCATGACGTCGGGGCGTCCGGCGGCGACGGGCAGAACTTATAGCGCCACGCTCGCCGCGCCAAGTGAGCGCATCGATTCCGCCGCGATCGACGGCAACCGTATTTTGTTGCGCCTTTCCGGACCCAATGGCGAGGAGTTGGTGGTCATGGATGCGGGATCGGGCCGCGTCATCGGGCGTATCGCCGTCAACGCAAAGCCGTGAGTGAGCGCGCGCTTCATCTTTCGGACGAATTGGCCGCGAAAATGCTCGGGGCGGCGGCGCGCACCTTTCCGCTCGAATGCTGCGGGCTGATCGAGGGAATCCGCATTAAGGGCGGTTGGCGCGCAACCGCCCTACACGAAGCGGCGAATCTGGCCGAGGATCCGGCGCGCCGCTTTCTGATCGATCCGCAAAGGCAGTTCGATCTGATCCGGGCGCTGCGAGGGCGCGAAACCCGTATCATCGGCTGTTTTCATTCCCATCCGGCTGGCCCAGCCCTGCCATCAGCCACCGACCGCGCGCAGGCCCTTGAGGACGATTTCCTCTGGCTCATCGCCGGGGGCTCGGATTCCGGTTTCACGCTGCAGGCCTACGTCTTCACCGAGGAGTCCGGTTTTGTCCGCATCGCCCTAGGCGAGGAGAGTTAATCCAGCATCGCGCGGATCCGCTCCAGATCGCGCAACAGCATCCGCCGCCTTTCGCCGATCAACGACCATGCTTCGCGGTAAAGCGAAGTGCGGCCCTCTAGCCCGTCTTATTCATCCAAAATACCATAGTTGATCGCCTGGGGCGTGATTTTTGACGCGAGGCGCGCCGCTGCGATCGCGTCGGATGCTGTGGACGCGTCGATCTGCGATTCTATTTTTCTGGG
>JAXDMY010000082.1:0-33897 GCA_034665805.1 Alphaproteobacteria bacterium | reverse complement strand
TGGTCGAGATGGCGAAAGACATCACCGAAGCCGAGCTGAAGGAAGCCGCGGAATATTTCGCCAGCGTCACGCCCGCCCAGCAAAAATGGATCCGGGTGGTTGAAGGCGCTACGGCCCCCAAGAATCACGTCGGCAATGGCGGCATGCGCTTCTTTGACAGCGAAGGCGGCACAGTCGCGGTTGCGCCCAACATGATCTACGAAGTGGCCGAGGATGGCGAAGGCGCCGAGCTCCGCGACCAGCATTACGGCTTCGCCGATTTCGTGCCGGCCGGCAGCATCAAGAAGGGCGAGGCCCTGGCCACCACCGGCGGAGCGGGCAAGACGATCCAATGCTCGATCTGTCACGGCGCCGACTTCAAGGGCATCGGCGATGTGCCGCGCCTTTCCGGACGCGGGGCCTATTACCTTGTCCGTCAGCTCAACGACATCAAGACCGGCGCCCGCAAAGGCAACGCCGTCGCGCTGATGAGGCCCGTCGTCGAAAAACTCTCCGACGAAGACATCGTCAATCTCGCGGCCTATATGGCGTCGCGCACTCCATAAGAACTCGTTTTGGCGGCCGCCGCTCTCCTCATGGAAGCGGCGGCCGTTTTTATTTTCTCACCCAGCCTTGATCTTTCGTCACTCATGCCTTCGTCGAGTTGCAAATCCGTGACCCTCAATCTGATCAAGCTCTGCGTCGGCGCCGACAGCATCGAAGATCTGGCCGATTGGCAGAAGAAGCGCGCGGCGATGCGCAAGAAAAAGGGCCAGAAGCCGGAAATCTTCCACGTCACGCGGATGACGCCCAAACGCGGCGATGAGCTGTTGTCGGGCGGCTCGCTCTATTGGGTGATCAAGGGGCAGATCGCGGTGCGCCAGCGGCTATTAGAATTGCGCCCGGTGGTGCGTGAAGGCCTACCCCATTGCGCATTGGTGCTGGATGCCAAACTGGTGCCGACGGTGAGGCGGACGCATCGCGCGTTTCAAGGCTGGCGCTATTTTGATTCCCAGGATGCGCCGCGCGATCTGAAGGCAAGCGACAAATCCAAGCTGCCCGACAGGCTTCGCGCGGAATTGACGCAATTGGGTTTGCTGTAGTCTTCTTTTCGTTGCTCGCGAGCCAGCGGGAATTTTGGCGGCACAATCGAAGCTCTACGCTATAATAGAGGGTCGGCCAATCGTTTCCGGCTATAACAGTCTCAATTCGCGCAACAATTTCCAGGGGAAAAAACCGCATGAAAGTTGTGGGCGCCCTCAAGCTTCTCTATGTCCAGGTGCTCGTCGCCACGGTCCTGGGCATCGTGGTCGGTCTTCTCTTCCCCGAAACCGCCGTGGCGCTGAAACCGTTGGGCGACGCCTTCATCAGGGTCGTGCGGATGATCATCGCTCCCGTGGTCTTCTGCACCGTCGCGATCGGCATCGCTCATATGAGCGATCTGAAGAAGGTGGGACGAGTCGGCGGCAAGACCCTGCTGTATTTCGAGATTGTCTCCACGCTCGCCCTCATTATCGGCTTGGTGGTCGGCAATGTGGTAAGGCCTGGCGCGGGTTTCAACATCGATGTCGCCACGCTCGATCCCAACATCGCCGCCCAATACACCAAGGGCGCATCCTCGCTTTCTCTCACCGATCATCTGGTCCAAATCATTCCCGACACGCTGTTCAGCCCCTTCGTGAACGGCGATCTCTTGCAGGTCCTGTTCATCGCCATACTGACCGGCTTCGCCTGTTCGCGTCTGGGCTCTTTTGGCACGCAGGTTGCGCACGGGCTGGAAAACGGGACCAGGGTCCTCTTCTCCATCATTCGCATCATTGTATGGGCGGCATCGGTCGGTTCGTTCGGCGCCATGGCCTTCACCATTGGGCGATATGGCGTCGCCTCCCTCGGACCACTGGCGATATTGATCGCCACCTTCTACCTCACGGCGTTTTTATTCGTGGTGTTCGTCTTGGGAGCCATCGCACGGCTTTCCGGTTTCTCCATTTTCAAATTCATGAAATATATCCGCGAGGAGCTGCTCATCGTCCTGGGCACCTCAAGCTCCGAACCGGTCCTGCCCCAGTTGATCATCAGGATGCAGAAATTGGGTGCGTCCCGTTCTGTCGTTGGTCTCGTTATTCCGACGGGCTACAGCTTCAACCTCGACGGCACCAATATCTACATGACGCTGGCGATCCTTTTCTTGGCGCAGGCGACGAACATCGATCTCACCCTGTGGCAGCAACTTGAGATCCTCGCCATTGCGATGTTGACCTCGAAAGGCGCGAGCGGCGTAACCGGCGCGGGTTTCATTACGCTAGCGGCAACTCTGACCATCGTGCCGACGATCCCGATCGCATCGCTCGCGCTTCTGGTCGGCATCGATCGCTTCATGAGCCAGTGCCGCGCGCTCACCAACGCCATCGGCAATGGCGTAGCAACGATTGTTGTGGCGCGGTGGGAAAACGAACTCGATCGCGAACAGCTTGCGCGAGAATTGGCCAGCGGACCTCTGGAAATAGGCGCCCTGGGCGTCACGCCGGAACTGCGACCGGTACCTCAATCCGCATGACGTTTAGAAATCCGGTCTATCCGCCTTCGGAATGTCCGTGTCTTTTCCGGCATAGTATTCGTGCGGGTTCTCTGCGCAGACATTCTCCACCCAGCTGGCGGCGCGGCGGTAAGTCGCGGCGCCCGACCACGGCGTGTTGAAGACATTCTTGTCTTCGACGGTGAACTGGACCTGGAGCCCTTTGCCCTTGTAGTTCTCATCGATCGTGGCGGCCTGCTCGGTGGCGACCGGCCCCGCATCGCGCACATTGCGCTCCTGTGCTGCCTTCGCGGATTCGTAAGCAATCAAGCGGTAACGCTCCGTCACATGCAGCCCTTCGCTGAACGGCGCGCCGAACATATCCAAAACGGGGTAGGGGCCCAATTTATAGCCGACCGTATCGACCACCAGCGTGTCCACTTCGTAATGACCGATGGAATCGCCATACCAGGAAGGCGTGATCTTTGCCGGATGCGTGCCGTTCAAACGCACGTGGCGGATTTGGTGATCCTGCATGTAAAGCAAAAGGACCTCGTCCTTCTTCTGCAGCACAGCCATCTCCTGAACACGGAAAATATAAGGCGACACCATCGGCAAGCAGTTGAGGGAGGGATTTGGATAGTCTTCGCCGCTGCGCAACATCTCGCCGCGCTTTTTCACCACAGCCGCGGCTTCGGGCTTCAGGATGGGATTGTTGAAATTGCCGCCGGTATTGGGCTCGCGGCTGAAGCGGCCGATCGGCCCCGGCCCGGACGCCGGCTGCTCGAATCCGAAGGTCAGCCGCGACCAGCTGCCCGCCATATCCGGGATCTGGGTTGCATCTTCTACCCCCATCACGGAGCCGATGGGGATTGCGGCAAGAATGAAAGGTGCGATGAAACCGATCGTGCCCAATATCGGAAACCTTCGCGCCATGTGAGCCTCCCGCAATTCCTTGCCTGTCATCATATCACAGAAGCGGCTTGGAGCTTGGCCGCACAAGCCCAAGAACCTGCATCAGGATAAGTCCCGGCAGCTCACCAAACTAGCAGCTTCTTTTAAACCGCCATATTGTCGATCAACCTCACCGCGCCAACCCGGGCCGCGGCGAGCACGCGCGTTGGGACTAAGACATCGCGCAATGGCGCCAGGCTCGCGGCATCCCGGATGGCGACATAGTCGACGCGGTCGAACCCGGCTTCGAGCAATTGCGCCGCGCCTTCGGCTTCGGCCTGCGGAATGGACACGCCCGATCGCGCGCGCATCCCGACCTCTTTGAGGACGCGATTGAGTTGCCCGGCCGTGCGGCGCTGATCGGCGGTGAGATAGGTATTGCGTGAGGACAGAGCGAGCCCATCGGTTTCGCGCACGGTCGGGACGCCGATGATGTCCAGACCAAGATCGAGATCCTTGGCCAGCCGCCTCACGACAAGCAATTGCTGATAATCCTTCTCGCCGAACATGGCGAAGTCGGGCCTCGTTTGCAGGAACAGTTTTGCCACCACAGTGGCGACGCCGGAGAAGAAATGCGGCCGGAAATCGCTCTCCAGGCCCGCAGCTGGTCCCTCCACCACCAGTTTGGTGGCAAATCCTGGCGGATAAATCTCCTCAACGCTCGGTGCGTAGATCACGTCAGCGGCCCCATGCCGTTCCAGCATGGCATGATCCTTCTCGGAATTGCGGGGATAGCGCGCGAAATCCTCATGCGGTGCGAATTGTGCCGGGTTCACAAAGATGCTGACGGCGGTTTTGTCGGCGCGTGCGCGGGCCTCGCGGGTGAGCGCCAAATGGCCTTCATGGAGTGCGCCCATGGTGGGCACCAAAGCGATACTCCTGCCGGCGCTTCGCCACCCAGTCAGGATTTGACGCAAGTCCCGAGCCGTCTGGGCGACCGGTATTTTCGTTGCGGACATGGTCATTTGTGGACAGTAACGCGGGGGACTGCCATTGCGCTATCATCCTCTACGACCCAAATTTTTTCCGCCGCGGAAGGCGAAACGGAGAGTCATGGATGGAACAGCTGCGCCAGGCGATCTCCACCTCTTATCTGGCCGACGAGGACGGCGTTCTCGAAGGCTTGATCGCGGTTGCCAAGATGACGCCCGCCGAAGCGAAGTCGACCGAGATTCTCGCACGCGACCTCGTCTCACGCCTCCGTTCGTCCGGGACGCGCAAGAGCGGCGTCGATGCCTTCACGCAGGAATATGCCCTTTCGAGCGAGGAGGGCGTCGTGCTGATGTGCCTCGCCGAGGCCCTGTTGCGCGTCCCGGACGCAGACACCCGAGACCGTCTCATCCGCGACAAGGTTGCTGGCCGCGGCTGGGAAAGCCATCTCGGCCACTCGCAGTCCCTCTTCGTCAATGCTTCAACCTGGGCATTGATGCTGACCGGCCAGATCGTCGAAATCAAGGATACATCCCGCTGGGATTTCGATGCCATTCTGCGCCGGCTTGCCGCGCGTCTCGGCGAACCGGTGATCCGTCAGGCGGTGGTGCGAGCGGTCAAGCTTCTGGGCCGCCATTTCGTGCTCGGACGCACCATCGAAGAAGCCCTGAAGGAAGCGCGTCCCTTTGTCGAGCGCGGGTTTCGGTTCTCCTTCGACATGCTGGGCGAAGCCGCGGTCACGCGTGGCCATGCTACGCTCTATCTCGAGCGTTACCGCGAAGCGCTGCACGCCATTGCGCTGACCTGGCCGTCGCGCAAGGGGCCGCTGTTCGAGCGGCCCAGCATCTCGGTGAAGCTGACCGCGCTCCATCCCCGCTTCGAATCCGTCAAGCGCCGCGACGTCATGTTGGAATTGATCCCGTCTTTAACGCGGCTCTGCGCCGAGGCGCGCGATGCGAACCTTGGCGTCACCATCGATGCCGAAGAGGCCGAACGGCTCGATCTGACGCTCGATATCTTCGAAGCCTTGGGCGAAGAGGACGCACTGCAAGACTGGGACGGGCTCGGCCTTGCGGTGCAGGCCTATCAGAAGCGGGCGCTTCCGGTCATCCATTGGCTCACGGACCTCGCGCGTCGCCAGCAGCGGATCATCCCCGTGCGCCTTGTGAAAGGCGCCTATTGGGACAGCGAGATCAAGCACAGCCAGGAGCTCGGCCTTTCCGACTATCCCGTCTTCACCCGCAAAATCGGCACCGACGCATCCTATCTCGCCTGCGTGCGTGCCTTGCTGGCGGTGCCCGAGCAAATATTTCCGCAATTCGCGACCCACAATGCTCACACTTTGGCGGCCGTTGAGACTTTCGCGGGCACCAATCGCAAATTTGAATTTCAACGCCTCTACGGCATGGGCGAAGCGCTCTACGAGTTCTATGACGATGCGATTCGCCCGATGCGCGCGGGAGCCGGGACCCGTATCTACGCGCCCGTGGGAAGCCACGAAGAATTGCTCGCCTATCTGGTCCGCCGCCTTCTGGAAAACGGCGCCAACACGTCCTTTGTTAATAGGGTTGCCAACGACAAGGCGCCCCTCGAAGAGATGATAGGCGACCCGGTAAAGCGTCTCGCCGCTGTTACGCCCAAGCGAAATCCCCGCATCCCGAAGCCGAAAGATATATTTCCCAACCGGCGCAATTCGTCCGGGTTCCTGCTCAGCGATCCGGTGATGGGCAGCCGCATTGTTTCCACAATGCAGCACGCGCTGGAAAATGGTCCGGCGACGTCCTATCCCATTATCGGGGGCGAGGAGCGGATCAGGCCCGCAAAAGCGGTGCTCGATCCGGCAAACCGGCGTCGCGAAGTTGGCATGGCTGGCGAAGCCGACGAAGAAGATGTTCGGGCCGCGCTCGACCTGGCGGCCGCGGCGCAGACAGGTTGGGACAGTCATGGGGGAGCCGCGCGAGCGAACATTCTGGAGCGTGCCGCCGATCTCTTCGAAGAGCGCCGCGCTTTGTTGATGGGCCTCATCGTGCGCGAGGCTGGGCGTACCATACCAAACGCCCTCTCAGAGGTTCGCGAGGCGGTCGATCTGTTGCGCTATTACGCCAAGGAGGCGCGCGCCCATTTTGAAGGTGCCGTGTCTCTTCCCGGAATCACCGGAGAAATCAATTCCCTCGCGCTGCGCGGGCGCGGCGTTTTTGCCTGTATCGCGCCATGGAATTTCCCGCTCTCCATATTCACCGGCCAGGTCGCCGCTGCGCTTGGCGCCGGCAACAGCGTGCTCGCCAAGCCCGCCGAGCAGACGCCCCTGATCGCGGCCGCCGCGGTTCGGCTCCTGCACGAAGCGGGCGTGCCCGGCGAGGTGCTTCATCTCGTCCCGGGAGATGGGGCGCGCATCGGAAAGATCATGTTCGCCGATCCCCGGCTGATGGGCGTAGCCTTCACCGGCTCGACGGAAACTGCGACCCTGATCAATCGGGCGCTGGCAGCGCGGGACGGTCCGATCCCTGCCCTCATCGCCGAAACCGGCGGGTTGAACGCGATGATCGTGGATTCCACCGCCCTGCCGGAACAGGTGGCGAAGGATGTCATGGTTTCGGCCTTCGACAGCGCCGGCCAGCGTTGTTCCTCCTTGCGCGTGCTGTTCCTCCAGGAAGACGTCGCCGACCGCATGCTCGATCAGATCCTGGGCGCCATAGACGAATTGAAGCTGGGCGATCCGTTCGATCTTGCGACCGATATCGGGCCGCTGATCGACGAAGAAGCCCGCGCCAATCTCTCCAGCCATGCCGAACGTATGGCGAAAGAGGGGAAGCTGCTGAAGAAACTGCCCTTGCCGGATTCGCTTCCGGCTGACGGCATATTCTTTCCGCCGCATGTATTCGCTATTCAAGCGATGAGCGATCTCCGCCGCGAAGTCTTCGGCCCCATTCTTCACGTGCTTCGCTTCGACGGCGACCGGCTGGATGCGGTGTGCGACTCGATCAATGCCAGTTTCTATGGCTTGACGCTGGGACTGCACAGCCGGATCGATGAGACCGCCGAGTTCATCCGCGGCCGCGTCCGCGTGGGGAACATCTACGTCAACCGCAATCAGATCGGCGCGGTGGTGGAGGCGCAGCCTTTCGGCGGCGAGCGAGCCTCGGGTACGGGGCCCAAAGCCGGCGGGCCGCATTACCTTCCGCGTTTCGCGGTGGAGCGATCCTTTACGGTCAATTCCGCAGCCTCGGGCGGTAATGCAAGTCTGCTGACTCTGGAGGAGCCCTGACGGACTTTCGCTCGATTGGTGTGACGAATCCAAAATTCACGAAGTGTGCTGCTGCAAGTAGTAGTGAATTTCGGACTCGCCACACTAGAATGTCTCAGGGGTTGCGATTCGGTATTGGGGGCGGGTCGGGTGATGGCGGTGACAACGGAATTGCGCAAAACCATTGTGCCGCAAGGCGCACCGGCGGAGGCGAAACACGCCCACGTCATCGTGTTCGGCAATGAGAAAGGCGGCACGGGAAAAACCACGACCGCGATGCACGTCGCGGTGGCGCTGTTGTGCTTGGGCAATGCGGTATCGGCGATCGACCTGGACAGCCGCCAGCGCACATTCGCGCGCTACATCGAAAACCGCAGAGAGTTTGCCGCGCGCACGCGCCATGAGCTTCCCCTTCCAGATGTCCAGGTGATCGAGCGCTCCAAGTCCTCCGCCGACCCGGCAGCAGATGAGGGCGCCAGACTCGCCGATGCCTTGGCGCGCGCGCGCGCGACGGCGGACTTCGTCGTCATCGACACTCCTGGCAACGATACGAATTTGTCGCGCCTCGGCCATGCGGCCGCCGATACGCTGGTGACGCCGATGAACGACTCCTTTCTCGATTTCGATCTCCTGGCCAAGCTCGACCAGGAGCTGGAAATCAAAAGCCCAAGCCTCTATTCCGAATTCGTCTGGGACTGCCGAAAACGCCGGCTGATGGCGAGCCGGGCCAATATCGACTGGATCGTCATGCGCAACCGCGTCTCCTCCGTGGAAGCGCGCAACAAGCGCAAAGTCGCCATTGCCATGGAACGGGCGGCCGCCCGCATCGGCTGCCGCCTGGCGCCCGGCTTTTCCGAGCGGGTGATCTTTCGCGAGCTGTTTCCCCTGGGCCTGACCATGCTAGACCTGCCCGTGCCGGGGCTTGCCATGCCGCTCACCATGTCCCATATCGCGGCGCGGCAGGAAGTGCGCGAGCTCCTCTCGACGCTGAACCTGCCCGGAGTGGAAAAGGCGGCCGGCGCCGTTTAGCCGGCCGAAGGGAACATGCCTGCATTGCTTGCAGGGATCGCGCTTCTAGGCCTGCTGATGCTGTTGGCGCGCGGCTATACTGGCGCGAGCCCAAGGAGCCTGGCGAGGGGATTTCGTCTCTCCGGAGGGGTGCTTCTGGCGCTGGTCACGATTGCGTTGGTCATCACGGGCCGCGTCGGCTTCGCCTTTCTCACCGCCAGCGGCGCCTGGTTCCTGCTTTTCGGCTCTGTACCGCCTTGGCAGCGTACCTATGGCCCTGGCCCGGGTCCTGGGCAGGGCGGCCGCCGCGGTTCGTCGGGCCCGCCCCGGGCCAACGCGATGTCGCGCGCCGAGGCGCTCACTGTCTTGGGGCTCCAAGAAGGCGCGAGCGATGAGGAAGTCCGGGCCGCGCATCGGCGGCTGATCCTGCAGACGCATCCCGACAAAGGCGGCACCAATTATCTTGCTGCCAAGATCAACGAAGCCAAGGACGTGTTGATGCGCCGGCGATAGGACGCACGGCGCGGGATGAACTCTTTGCAGATGACCCGCTAAAGCTCAGGCTGGGGGTGCCACGACGCAAGCCTGGCCGCGTTGTGCCATGCGTTTGCAAATGTCCCGCGCCTCCTCCTCGGCGAACAGTCCGAGACGGGCGCGGTAGAGCGTATGGCCACTTAAGGAAGCAAAGGGGATCACCACTCTCTGTGCCTGCCCCACAATGTCGACACCGCGCTTGGCAAAGGCGGCAAGCTGTGCCTCGGCCAGTGTCTCGCTGGCGAAAACACCAATCTGCACGGCCCAACGCTTGACAAGGCCATCGCCCGGCGGCTTCGGATTGAAGGCGACAAGCGGTGCTCCAACCGCGTCGCCTTCGGCGACTGGCGGCGGCGCGATGGTTGGCTTGAGGGCTGGCGCTCCGAGATTGAGCGGGGGTTCTTTCGTCGAGGCAAGTTCCAGCTGTCTGGCGACGGGAGCGGCTTTGAGCAAGGGCACAAGTGTCGCCATCTGTATCCTCGGCGCACTGTCCGGCTTCGCCAGCGGCACTGCCGCGAGCGTCGGTGCCGCGGCAGCTTCTGCGGTCAGGACCGGCGCCGTTCCTTTGGCCTGACGCCCCTTGGTTTCGAGCGCCGCCAGTAGCACGTCGTCCTCGCCAGGGTCGGGTCTGTAGAGTTCGGTGGCGGGACCATTGCCGCCCTTCCAGGGGACATTCGCATCGGCAAGGATGGTCGGGTTGTCATTCGACACTTTGAACGCCGCATTCAGGAGCCGCATCATTTCGCGATCCCTGACGGCTGCCGAGGGGCCACCCAAGACGACGCCAACCACATGCTTGTTGTTGCGGACCGCCGACGTCACCAGGTTGAAACCGGAGAGCTGCGTATAGCCGGTCTTGATTCCATCGGTGCCATCGAAGGCCGTCAGAAGATTGTCGTGCGAGCCGAATACCCGGCCGCCATAGGTAAAGGAGGGGGTGGAGAAATAGTGGTAATATTGCGGGAAATCATAGGCGATATGCCGGCCGAGGAGAGCCATATCGCGAGCCGTCGTCAGCTGCTCCAGATCGGGCAAGCCTGACGCGTTGTGGAAATTGGTGTGCGTCATGCCGAGCTGATGCGCTCTCTCGGTCATCATCGAGGCAAACGCGCTTTCACTGCCATCCGCGAGTGCTTCCGCGATCACCACGGCGATGTCGTTGGCCGACAGCACCGTCAGCGCCTTGATCGCGGTTTCCACTGGGATCGTACTGCCTAGCGGTGCGGACAGCTTGGTCGGCTGCTGCTCGGCGGCGTGGGACGAAACGATCAGCGGCGTGTCGAGCGCGATCGTGCCCTTCTCCAGTGCCTCAAAGAGCATATACAGCGTCATCATCTTGGTGAGAGACGCCGGATAACGGATCGCATCGGGGTTGCGGGCGTAAATCACCTTGCCGGTTGCCCCATCGACCACAAGGGCTGCGTCTTTTTCCGGCGAGGGCAGAATCGGCCGGATCACCCGGACAGCCTTCGCCTTTGCAGCATAAGCGCCGGTAGGGGCCGCAACCCCGGACAGGAGCATGAGAGTCGTCAGGCACGCGAAAGCGATTCGGGACCTGATGAGACTCTTAGCCACCATATTGTCGTCCTAAATCTGGGTTCGTCTGCGCGTCCGGAAATGAGACCAAATTGTGTCGCATCCCGCAAGTGTTTTCGCCGAGAAGACTAATTCCTGTCACTTGAGGCCAGGTTAACTCAATTGATTACATCGGATATTACCTGCTTAGTCATTGGAATCCAAAGGAAATCCAATCACTTTCGGTTTAATTATGCTGCATTGCAGCAATTTGCCTTGACAAGTCGGCCTAGCAAGCTCATATCGGTCATGTTGCACTGCAACAAAAACCAAGCGAGGATCAGATGGCATCGAAGAAAACCACCACCCAGACCGCGGAACCCATCGATACCGCGCTGGCTTCTGGCGTTGAAGCGATGAAAGAGGGCTTTGAAAAGGCCGTGAAAGGCTACGATCAGATCGTCGCCTTTGGCAAAGACAACGCAGAGGCCGTGCTCAAATCGGCCAACGCCGCCGGCAAAGGCATCGAATCGATCAACACCGAAGTGTTCGCCTATGCTCGCAAAGCCACCGAGGAGAGCGTGGCGGCTGCCAAAGCTGTGCTTTCTTCGAAGACCATCGAACAGGCCTTCCAGCTTCAAAGCGAGTTCAGCAAGTCGGTTTTTGAAACCTATGTCGACCAACTGGCGAAATTCGGCGACATGGCGCTGGCCGCGACTCGGCACGCCGCCGAACCGATCCAGGGGCGCGCTTCTGCCTTCGCGGATCTGGTGCGCGTGGCTTAACCGGCGCAAGAATCAGTGATTAAGCGGGGCTTCGGATGCCATCAAGGGCGCCGGGGCCTTTCGCTTTTTTTATAGCGCTCGTAACCTTATGTTCGTCCCCAGCGTCTTATTTGTGCCAATTCAGTGGCACAGGCTTGGAAGTGGATGAGCAACAGCCACGGGTATCGGTTTAGTACGCCTCGCCTCGCGGGGCCGCCTCGCGTACCCAAGCAGGGCGGCGGCGATTCGGACGATCGCGGCATCGGGACGGGTATTGTCACCAAGACCCGTGCAAAAACCAAGAAGCCGTCCCTATATAAGGTCCTCATTCTCAACGACGACTACACGCCCATGGAGTTCGTCGTTCATGTCCTGGAGCGATTCTTTGCCAAGCCGCGCGAAGAGGCGGTTCAAATTATGCTGCACGTCCACCGGCACGGGGTCGGCATCTGCGGCGTTTATACCTTCGAAGTGGCTGAGACCAAAGTGGCGCAGGTGATCGAGTTGGCACGGCGCCACCAACATCCGCTACAATGTACGATGGAGAAAGAGTAGTTGAGTTAGATGCCCTCATTATCACGCAGTCTGGAACAAGCCCTGCACCGCGCCATCCGGCTCGCCAGCGAACGTCACCACGAATACGCCACCCTGGAGCACTTGCTGCTCGCTTTGGTCGACGATACGGACGCTGCCCAGGTGATGCGGGCTTGCAATGTCGATCTCGACGCCTTGCGGGCGGGACTGACCAAATATGTCGATGAAGACCTTGCCACGCTGACCATCGACGATGGCGAGGACGCCAAGCCCACCACGGGGTTCCAGCGCGTGGTGCAGCGCGCGGTCCTGCATGTGCAGAATTCCGGCCGCGATGAAGTCACCGGGGCCAATGTCCTGGTGGCGCTGTTTTCCGAGCGGGAAAGCCACGCCGTCTATTTCCTGCAAGAACAGAACATGTCGCGGCTGGATGCGGTGAACTACATGAGCCACGGCATCGCCAAACGCCCCGGCATGAGCCAGGCCAAGCCCGTCCGTGGCGCCGAAGAGGAAGAGGAAAGCGGCGAGAAGGTCGTCAAACAGGGGACCGACGCGCTGGAGGCCTATTGCGTCAATCTCAACGACAAGGCGCGCAAGGGCCGCATCGATCCGCTCATAGGCCGCGAACCGGAGGTCGAGCGCACCATCCAGATCCTCTGCCGCCGCAGCAAGAACAACCCGCTCTTCGTGGGCGACCCCGGGGTCGGCAAGACGGCCATCGCCGAAGGGCTCGCACGCAAGATCGTGAAGGGCGAAGTGCCCGACGTCTTGAAGAACTGCACGATCTATTCGCTCGACATGGGCTCGCTAATCGCGGGCACGCGCTATCGCGGCGATTTCGAGGAACGCGTCAAGTCGGTCGTCAAGGAGCTGGAGGCGCTCAAGGGCGCCATCCTGTTCATCGACGAAATCCATACCGTGATCGGCGCAGGCGCGACCTCGGGCGGGGCGATGGACGCCTCGAACCTGCTGAAGCCGGCGCTTCAGGCCGGTACGCTGCGCTGCATGGGCTCGACGACCTACAAGGAATACCGCCAATATTTCGAGAAGGACCGGGCGCTGGTACGCCGCTTCCAGAAAATCGACATCGCGGAGCCGACAATCCCCGATGCCATCAAGATCCTCAAAGGGCTGAAGCCCTATTTCGAGGAGTACCACAAGGTCCGCTACACCAATGAAGCGGTGAAGGCGGCGGTCGAGCTGGCGGCGAAGTACATCAATGACCGCAAGCTTCCCGACAAGGCCATCGACGTCATCGACGAAGTCGGCGCCTCGCAGATGCTGCTGCCCGAGAGCAAACGTAAGAAGGTGATCGGCGTGCGCGAGGTCGAGGAAGTGGTGGCCAAGATCGCCCGAATTCCTCCCAAATCCGTGTCCAAGACCGACGCAGAGGCGCTTCGCACCCTGGAAGATGATTTGAAGCGCGTCGTCTACGGCCAGGATTCGGCCATTCACGCGCTGGCTTCGGCGATCAAGCTCGCACGCGCCGGCTTGCGTCAGGCGGAAAAGCCGATCGGCTGTTATCTCTTCTCCGGCCCGACCGGTGTCGGCAAGACCGAGGTCGCCAAACAGCTCGCCCATGTCATGGGCGTCGAGTTGCTGCGCTTCGACATGAGCGAATATATGGAGCGCCACACGGTTTCGCGCCTCATCGGCGCGCCGCCGGGCTATGTCGGATTCGATCAGGGCGGCCTTCTGACCGACGGCATCGATCAACACCCTCACAGCGTGCTGCTGCTGGACGAGATCGAGAAGGCCCATATGGACCTCTTCAACATCCTCTTGCAGGTAATGGATCACGGCAAGCTCACCGATCACAACGGCAAGAAGATTGATTTCCGCAATGTCGTGCTGATCATGACCACCAATGCGGGCGCTTCGGACGCCGCCAAGGAATCCATCGGCTTCGGGCGGGGAAAACGCGAAGGCGAGGACGAAGAGGCGATCAAGCGCCTGTTCACGCCGGAGTTCCGCAACCGTCTTGATGCCACCATAGGGTTCGCGCCGCTTTCGCGCGACACCATCGACCGGGTGGTGGAGAAATTCGTGCTCGAATTGGAAGCCCAATTGATCGACCGCGACGTGACCTTCGATCTGACGCCTGAAGCGACGCGCTGGCTGGGCGAGAAGGGCTATGATGACGCGTTTGGCGCCAGACCTTTGGCGCGCGTCATCCAGGAACACATCAAGAAGCCGCTGGCCGACGAGATTCTGTTCGGCAAGCTGAAGAGCGGCGGCACGGTCCGTGTGTTGCTCGACCGCGAAAACGACAAGCTCGCTTTCGAATTCATCACCGATGCGAAGCCGGCCACCCCCGCCTCAGGCAAGAAAAAGCCCAAGGAAGAAGTTTAGATCGCTTGGTGCGAGCGCAAAGCTTGTCATGGCCCGACTTGATCGGGCCACCCAGCCGCCGCGCGTCCGCGCGGCGAATGAGTCTTGTGTCCGCCTGGATGGCCCGCTGTTGCGGGCCATGACACCTACAACGGGGCGTATGAGAGCGGGTGAGGGGGCGCCTAGGTCGGCTCCCTGTAGTGCAGGATTGTCGGCATGGGATCGTAGAAATGGTGCAGTGCTTCGCGCCATTTCTGGAACCGGTCGGACTTGCGGAAGCCGATCGTGTGGTCTTCGAGTGTTTCCCACCGCACGAGCAGCAGATACTGGTCCGGATTCTCGATGCCGGGCCAAATCTCGATGCCGAGGAATCCCGGCGTCGCTTCGATCAAGGGCCGCGCATCTCGCAACGCCGCTTCGAACGCCGGCCCTTGTCCCGCTTTGATCGAAAGAATCGCGGATTCGATGATCATGGGATCATTCCAGCGCTGCTTTGATCTTTTCGGCGAAAACTTTCAATTTTTCCGGCTCTTCCATCTGGCGCGCGTGCAGCCGGAAATCCGCCCCGGCACTCTTTGGGATGATGTGGAAATGCACATGAAACACGCTTTGACCCGCGGGTGAACCATTGAGCTGCGCGATCATGATTCCGGGCGTGTTCAATCCCTTCTTAATGGCTTTGGCGACTTTCTGCGTCGTCGCCATCAGCGCGGCCGCGCCCGCCGGCGAAAGATCGAACAGGTTCTCGGCCGGCTCCTTGGGGATGACAAGCGTATGGCCGTCGGCCTGCGGCATCACGTCCATGAAAGCAAGTGTCGTGGCGTCTTCGTAGACCTTCACTGCCGGAATTTCACCGCGCAAGATTCTCGCGAAGATGTTGTTGGAGTCATATGCCATGCCGGTTCGTCCTCATCCTTCGACGGGCTCAGGATGAGGACCAAATTAAAGCCTCACCCGGAGCTTGTCGAAGGGTGAGTTTTCCGGAACGGCGCCTGTTCCTCCAGCTCTTCGATATGTTCCGCCACAGCGGCACGCTCGTTCTCCAGATAGTCGGCGACGGCGCGTCTGAGGCCGGCATGGGCGATGTAATGCGCCGAATAGGTCGGCTGGGGCAGATAGCCGCGCAGCAATTTATGCGCGCCTTGCGCCCCCGCTTCAACGCGCGCGAGCTGCTTCGAAATCGCAAAATCGATCGCCTGATAATAGCAGGCCTCGAAATGCAGGAACGGCACATAGCCCACGCAGCCCCAATTGCGGCCGTATAGAGTCGTGTCGTCGAAGAAATTGAGCGCGCCGCCGATATAGCGCCCGTTCTGCTTGGCCATCACCAGAAGGATCTGCTCGCCCATGTTCTCTCCGGCGCGGCTGAAGAATTCCCGCGTGAGATAGGGCGGATTCCATTTTTGGTTGCCGGTTGTGGTGTAGCAATCGAAGAACGCATCCCAGACGCCCTCGGTCAGATCGCCGCCCGACAGCCATTCGAACGAGACGCCCTCCGCCGTTACCGCCGCGCGTTCTTTCCGCAGGTTCTTGCGTTTTGCCGAGGACAGATCGGCCAGAAACGCGCCAAAGGAATCATATCCCCGGTTCTCCCAGTGGAATTGCTTGTCGGTGCGGCGCAAGAATCCTTCCTGACCCGCAAGGTCCCATTCCGTTTTCGTCATGAACGTTATGTGCAGCGATGATGCATGCATCTGGTCCACCGCGTGCTCGGCGGCCTTCAGCAACATGCGCGCTGTCTCGGTTTCCGCCTCGCCATTGGCAATCAGGAAACGCGGGCCGGTCGCGGGGGTGAAGGGAATGCTGGCCTGCAATTTGGGATAGTACCGCCCGCCCGCGCGGCCGAATGCCTCGGCCCAGCCATGATCGAAGACATATTCGCCATAGGAATGGCTCTTCAGATACAGCGGCAGAAGCGCGATGGCTGCGTTGTCCCGCTCGAGCAGAAGATGCAGCGGACGCCAGCCGGTCTTGGCGGTGGCCGAACCGGATTCCTCCAGGGCGCAAAGGAAAGCGTGCCGCGTGAAAGGATAGGGCAATGTCCTTGCTTGCCCGCGCGCCAAACGGTCCCAGGTGGGAGCGCCGATCTCGCGCGCCGTTCCGCCGAATCTCGCCTGCGCTTTCGTCACGCGACCTCGAAAACCGCTTCGATTTCGACCGCAACATTGCGCGGCAGGGAAGAGGTTCCCACGGCCGCCCTCGCGTGCCGCCCCGCCTCGCCGAACACCTCGACAAAAAGATCGGATGCGCCGTTGACGACTTCGGGATGCTGGGTGAATCCCGGCACGGCGTTGACGAAACCGGTTACCTTGACCACGCGCTTCACCCGGTCGAGGTCACCGTCCAGCGCTATGGCCGCTTGCGCAATGACATTGAGGCCGGCGAGCCGAGCGGCGCGCTTCGCGTCCTCGAGGTTGATATCCGCGCCCACGATACCCACATATTCGAGGCCCTTGGCGCCGATGGTGATCTGGCCCGATATGAACAGAAGCGCGCAGGTTCGTACCCACGGCACATAGGAGCCCTGCGGAATGGCTGGTACGGGCAGCGTCATTCCAAGGTCTTTCAGTCTTGCCGCTATGCGTCCGTTCATGATCGTACCTCTCGCAATAAACTAACGTGACATCACCTTTGATGCGAGGGGTCTCCACAGCGCATAAGAAACGTGTTTAGGCTGACACCCTGGATTGGTGAGTGCATGAACAAAACGCTCGATGCCGCATCGCCCTCGCCCCTGCAGGACGGATTTTTCTGGCCTGCGGAATGGGAGCCGCATCGGCGCACCTGGATGTGCTGGCCCGCGCGCGTGGAGTGTTTCGGCGGCGCGGATCGGATCTTGCGCGCCAAGCAGGCCTATGCGCGCGTGGCGCGCGCCATTTCGGCGTTCGAATCGGTGACGATGGTGACGCGGCCGCAAGAGGCCGCCGAGGGACGCCTGGCAACCGGGGGCAAGGTCGAAATCCTCGAGATGGGAATCGATGATTCCTGGGCCCGCGATATCGGTCCGGTTTTCCTGAAGAATGGCAAAGGGCGTCTCTCCGGCGTACAATGGATGTTCAACGCCTGGGGACAGAAATATCACCCCTATGCGAACGACGCGACATTTGCCCGGCGCGTGTCGGAGCTGATCGGCGCGGGCGTATACAGCGCGCCCCTGGTTTGTGAAGGGGGCGCGCTCAATGCCGACGGCGAAGGGACGGTGCTCACCACCGAGCAATGTCTCCTCAATCCCAATCGGAATCCGGGGCGCACGCGCCGCGACGTGGAGGAGCTGCTGAAGCATTACCTCGGCGCTCGCAAGGTAATCTGGCTGGGGAGCGGCTTTTCGGACATTGAGACCGACGGCCATGTCGACAACATCGCCTGTTTTGCTTCGCCCGGGCGCGTGATCCTCGGCATGCCGGCGGCCAAAAGCCATCCCGATTACGCGCCGGTGCAGGCGGCGCACCGCTTGCTGAAATCGGCAACGGATGCGCAAGGGCGTGCGCTGGAAATCATCGCTTTGCCGCAGCCGAAGAAGCAGCGGCAATCCTGGTCGGGCCGCTTGCTCGCCATGAGCTACGTAAATTTCTACCTCGCCAACGGCGCCGTGATCATGCCGGCCTTCGGCGACACGAACGACGAGGCGGCGCGCACCATTCTCGCGCAATGTTTTCCGGGGCGCGACATCATGCAGATCGATGCGCTGGATATCGTCCAGGGCGGCGGCGGCATCCATTGCATCACCCAACAGGAGCCGGCGGTGTGACCTCCGTCACGCTTGCGACCGCGCAATTCGCCTGCACATGGGATCGCGCCGCCAACATCGCCAAGGCCAAAGCGATGGTGAAACGAGCGGCCGGCGAGGGCGCCCAGCTCGTGCTTCTGCCCGAGCTGTTCGAAACGCCCTATTTTTGCCAGGACCAATCGGCCGAGCATTTCGCGCTGGCGCAGCCCTTCAAGGGAAATACGCTCATTGCCCAGTTCGCCAGCCTCGCGAAGGAGTTGGCGGTCGTTCTTCCCTTGAGTTTCTTCGAGCGGGCGCGCAATGCGCATTACAACGCGCTCGCAATGATCGACGCCGACGGCCAGGTGCTCGGCCGCTACCGCAAATCCCATATTCCCGACGGCCCCGGTTACCAGGAGAAATTCTATTTTCATCCGGGCGACTCAGGATTCAAAACCTGGCAGACCCGCTACGGCAAATTCGGCTCGGCCATATGCTGGGACCAATGGTTTCCCGAATGCGCTCGCATCATGGCGCTGCAAGGCGCCGATGCCATATTCTACCCCACCGCGATCGGCAGCGAGCCGCCACCCGCGCCGCCTGTCGATTCGCGCGATCATTGGCGCCGCGTGATGCAAGGGCACGCGGCGGCGAATTATCTTCCCGTGGTGGCCGCCAATCGCATCGGGGTGGAGCAGGGCGCGGCGGGCGATTTGCGCTTTTATGGTTCATCTTTTATTGCTGGACCTACGGGCGAGATCGTCGGCGAGCTTGGGCGAGACGAAGAAGGCATCGTTGTCGCGTCGTTCGATTTTGCGGCCATAGAAAAGGCGCGCGCCTCATGGGGACTGTTTCGCGACCGCAGGCCGGATCTTTACGGCGCCATTCTCACCGCAGACGGGGGTGAAGACGGAAACTAGATCTCGGCCGAGCCGGGGAGCGCGCGGCGCGCCGCGTGCAGCACTTTCGCGTCGATTCCCTCAGCAGCCAAAAAACCTGTGCATAGGCTTTCGTCCGAAAGCAGGAAGTCGATCACGGCGGCCAAGAGCTCAGGATCACTGACACGTTGTCGCAAGTCGTCGGGCTCCAGCCCCGAAATCTTCAGGAAATGCGCCAATATCTCGCCATCACCGGCGATATGCGTGAGCGCATGCAACGCAATTGTTTGAGCGGCTGAAGATTGCATCGTCAATCGGGAATTAAGACATCGGGCCTAAAACAGGGCATGAGCGAAGAAGCGGCCAGGTTGCTTAGGTCAACCTTTCGTTAATTTTCGCAAAGAGGGAGCCGCGTGCCTATTCGGCGGCAGCGGCAGTGGAGTGTCAAGGATGGACGCAGCCCAGAAGACGGTTCTGATCGTCGAGGACAACGAGCTCAATATGAAGCTCTTTCACGACCTTCTCGACGCGCATGGCTATCGTATCCTGCAGACCAAGGATGGAATGGAAGCACTGGACATTGCGCGCGAGCATCGTCCGGACCTCATCCTGATGGATATTCAACTTCCCGAAGTTTCGGGGCTGGAAGTCACCAAATGGCTCAAAGAAGATGAATCCTTGCGCTCGATTCCGGTGGTGGCCGTCACGGCTTTTGCCATGAAGGGCGACGAGGAAGTGATCCGGCAGGGTGGTTGCGAGGCTTATATCTCCAAGCCGATATCGGTCACCAGTTTTCTCGAAACCGTCCGCCGCTTTGTGGGCTAGCAGAGCCGAAACGTACCGATGACCGCTCGCGTTCTTGTTGTCGACGATATTCTTTCCAACGTGAAGCTGTTGGAAGCGAAGCTCTCGGCCGAATATTTCGAAGTGATCACCGCCAATAACGGCGAACAAGCTTTGGCGCGCGTCGCGTCAGACGCTCCCGATATCATCCTTCTCGATGTGATGATGCCCGGCATGGACGGATTCGAGGTCTGCCGGCGGATCAAATCCAACGGGAAGACGACGCACATCCCGGTCGTGATGGTGACGGCGCTCGATCAACCCTCCGACCGGGTGACTGGCCTGGATGCCGGGGCCGATGATTTTCTCACCAAACCGGTAGACGACATGTCGCTTTTCGCGCGCGTCCGCTCTTTGGTGCGTCTCAAGATGATGACGGATGAGCTGCGCATGCGCGAAGAGACCGGCCAAAGCATGGGTCTCACCGATGCGAGCGAGACCATGTTCGAGCCCGATCCGACGGGGCGCATCCTCATCGTCGAAGACCGTCCCGAATCGGTGGCTTGGTTTCGCGCTGCCCTCGAAGCCAAGAACAAGGTTTCCGATATCGCCACCTTCGACGAAGCGCTGGTGAGCGCGAAGAGCGGCGATTTCGATCTGATCGTGGTGAGCCTCGGCATTCGCGCCTTCGATGGCCTGAGACTCTGTTCGCATTTGCGCTCTTTGGCGGAACTCCGTCATACCCCCATTCTAGTGCTCGTCAGCGAGGGTGAGAACCGCAAGCTCGCGCAAGCGCTCGACATGGGTGTGAATGATTATCTGATGCGGCCCGTAGACCGCAACGAGCTGATGGCCCGCGTGAGAACGCAGCTTCGCAAGAAACGCTATGCCGACAAGCTTCGGCACAATATGCATCTCAGCCTCGAAATGGCGATCACCGATCAGCTCACAGGTCTGCACAATCGCCGCTACATGGCGCGCCATCTCGACACGCTCATGAAGAACGCCAGCGAAGCCAAGCCGATCTCGTTCCTCATCATGGACATCGATTACTTCAAGGCCGTGAACGACACCTATGGCCATGACGTGGGTGACGAGGTGCTGCGCGACTTCGCGTCGCGCATCGGCGCCAATGTGCGCGGCATCGATCTGGCCTGCCGCTATGGCGGAGAGGAGTTCGTCGTCGTGATGCCCGACACCGATGCCGGCTACGCCTATACGATCGCCGAGCGGTTGCGCCAGAGCATCGAGCTGACGCCGTTTCCGATCAGCCGAGCGCCGAACAAGATCAATGTCACCGCAAGCATCGGCATCGCGTCTTCGAACGGCAATGGCGATGATTCGGACAAGCTTTTGCACCGCGCCGATCAGGCGCTTTATCGTGCAAAGCGCGAAGGGCGCAACCGCGTCATCGCCGAAGCGGCGTAGACTCTCGAAAGATACGAATCGATTTATTGCGCGATCGGCGCCGAGACTTCATTCGTGTTCGAGACGATCCGAATCGTCTTGATGTCGGGCGAAAGCGAGGCGACGCGAATCTCGGCCTCTATCGGTTGCGCCGTGTGGTTCTCGCTGGGCATGTCCGGCGAGGTGGCGACGAATTTGTAGGTCTTGACGCTGCTGTCCGCCCCACCGTCAGACTCCTCGGCAAGCTTGGCGTCCGTCCATCCCGCTGAAACGGCAGTCCCTGAAACGTGAATGATGATCGCCATCGGTTCGTCCTGTGGCCGGCTCAGCATGACGCTGTCGACGCTATTCACGGGCAGTTCCGTAGTGGGAGGAATCGGCGGCGGCGCGGGGGGCGGCGGCACCGCCGGTGCTGTGGCGGCTGGAGCTTGCGGTGACGCGGGAGTCTGCGCTGGGTTCCGGTTGCATCCAGCGAGCACGATCAAAGTCGTCCCGGCAGCAAAGATGATGGCGACCGAAACTCTCATGACGGAAAAGACCTCGTCCGGGCCAGACCAGATGGGCCCATAATTACGAAGCCCGCAGGCAAGGATCAATCACCCTTATGCCCTCACAAGCGCGGCGTATATGGAATGGGCAGGGTAATAGGCAACGGCTCCGCTGTGGGGATGCCACGAGGAATCGCATCGACCAAGGCTCTATCGGAAGGGGATAATGCCTTGCCGCGGCGGAAGACAATGGGCCGCACAACGCAAGACACCCCGGCCGATTATCGCGGCCGGGGTGACATTTTCGTCAGACGGATCCGTTACGGAGCGGGCGCGGGCGCGGGTGCGGGCTCTGCTGGTGGTGCTGCGGGTTCTGCCGGAGCCGGAGCCGGCTCTGCGGGCGCCGCGGCCGGTGCTTCGACCGGGGCCGGTGCCGGGGCGGAGTTCTGATTGCATGCTACCAGCAGTGTGGCCGTCGCGAGCGCAGCAAGAATTTTTAGGGACTTCATTTTGGTGACTCCTATGCAGGCAAAAATGAAAGCAAGATTCGAGATTAGAGTCTATTGAGTAATGGAGACGCTGATCAAACTCAACGCTCAAATGTCCAACTCGCACAGAACAGGAACATGGTCCGAGGGCTTTTCCCACCCTCGAACCTTGCGTTCTATGGTGCAACCGACGAGCCGGTCGGTCGCCTGAGGCGACAACAAGGCATGGTCGATTCGGATGCCATGGTCCTTAACCCATGCACCCGCTTGATAATCCCAGAATGTGTAGCAATGAGGCTCGGCATGGCAAGCGCGAAAAGCATCGGTGAGACCGAGGTTTGAGATGCGACGGAAAGCCGCGCGGGTTTCCGGCTGGAACAACGCATCGCCCGCCCAGGCTCTCGGGTCGTGACAATCGTCGGGGGTCGGAATGACGTTGTAGTCACCTGCCATGATTAGCGGCTCCTCAAAGGTCAGCAGATGGCGGATGTGGTGATTGAGCCGCTCAAGCCAGGCGAGTTTGTAGGCGAATCGCTCCGTGCCCGGCGGATTGCCATTGGGGGCATAGATCGAAGCCACGCGGACGACCCGTCCCGATTGCGTGGGCACCACGGCCTCGATGTAGCGGGCATGGTCGTCGCCCTCCACCGCGGGAAGGCCCCTGACCACGTCTTCGGCCGGCCGCTTGGTGAGAATGGCAACCCCGTTATAGCTCTTTTGTCCGTGGACAGCGCAATTGTAGCCAAGGCTCTGGAAAAGCTCCGTGGGAAAGCCCTCGTCGGTGGTCTTGATCTCCTGCAGGCACACAATGTCCGGTGCGGTTTCGGTCAGCCAGGTTGTGACCGTATCAAGACGCGCCTTCACCGAATTGACGTTCCAGGTGGCAATTTTCATATCGGCGATTAAGCGCCTCCTACGAGACAGCGCAAGGATACAATCCCTGTGACCTCCCCCTGGTGGGCAGAGCATGCCCCCGACTTGATCGGCAAGCGGATTTCGCTTTGGTAATGAATTTCGAAAAGATGTCCCTAAACCGAAAAGCTCGTCCCGCAGCCGCAGGAGGATGTCGCATTGGGATTCTTTATTTTAAACGCGGCGCCGATCATTTCGTCGGCGAAATCGATCTCGGCACCTTTCAGAAAATCGAGCGACACAGGATCGATCAGCACCAAGGCGCCGTCGCGCGCGATCACCAGATCATCCTCACTGCGGGAATCATCGAGGCAGAAATCATATTGGAATCCGGAGCATCCGCCCCCGGTCACGGCCACGCGCAGCATCGAATGCGCCGAATCTTCGCGCAGGATCTCAAGGATGCGCTTTGCCGCCCGCTCGGTCAGGGTGACCGAAGCCGGCACCATCTCTGTTTCAACGCTCATACTGATCAGCCTATCATGTTGTCTGTTATGTAATCGCTGATTTGCCAATGTCCAAGCCGCCGCCGGGACGCCTTTTGGGGCCGCTTTTCGCCCCACCCGAACGCGCGCGCTATGCGACCCTTCCGGCCACGAGCCGAGGGCGCTACTGGCCCGAGGAGGAAAGCCCCACCCGCACCTGTTACCAGCGCGATCGTGACCGCATCATTCATTCTACAGCATTTCGAAGGTTAAAACATAAGACCCAAGTGTTTGTGCAGCACGAAGGGGATTATTACCGCACCCGCCTGACCCATTCACTGGAGGTGGCCCAGATTGCGCGATCCCTGGCCCGAGTTCTGGGCTTGGATGAGGATCTGGCCGAGGCCCTGGCTCTCGCGCATGATCTGGGCCATCCCCCATTTGGCCATGCCGGGGAGGCGGCGCTCGACGCCTGCATGACGGGTTATGGAGGATTCGACCACAACGCGCAGGGGCTGGTCCTGGTCACCCGGCTGGAACATCGCTACGCCAGTTTTGACGGGCTGAACCTTACCTGGGAGTGCCTGGAGGGGCTGGTCAAGCATAATGGCCCCTTGCTCGCCGAGGGCATCCCGAAAGAAGCGCTTCCAGCGGCAATCGCCGATTTCCCTTGGGACCTGGAGCTTTCCACCTATCCCGGGCTTGAAGCGCAAATCGCAGCCCTGTCCGACGACATCGCCTATGTGAATCATGACATCGACGACGGCCTTCGCGCCGGGCTCTTCGAGACCGAAGATCTGTTTAAAGTTCCCCTGGCCGGATCAATCTTCCGCGCCGTGGCGGAGCGCCATCCTTACCTTGAGCGGGGCAGGGTCATCGGCGAGGCGGTACGGCGCCTGATCAGTCTGATGGTGGGCGATGTGACGGACGAAACCGGGCGCGGCCTTAGCGCGCTGCGTCCCGCGAACGCGGGGGATATCCGAAGGCATACGCAGCCCATCGCGGCTTTCACGGCGGGCATGCGGGCGGATTTGTCGAGCCTGAAAGAGTTCCTATCTCTGCGCATGTACCGGCATCAGCGGGTGCTCCAAGTGATGCAAAACGCCCAGGTGGCGCTTACCCGTCTGTTTGGCGCTTTCATGGCCGATCCACACCTTTTGCCTGGCGATTGGATGGATCAATGCCGGGCCGCAGGCGATCGCATCACGGCACGGGTGATTTGTGATTATATTGCCGGAATGACCGATAGCTTCGCGCTGCAAGAATATCGCCGGATATTCCACATGGAATTTCCGCTTTGATGGCTCGAAATGGCTTGGCGCGCGGTGCTTCGGGAGCGCGCGGGTGCTAAAAATGCGGATAACGCGATTCGTTCGGAGCCGACCATGAACAATCATCAACGCGGGGTGTATCAGCCGCTGATGGACAACGTTCCCATTTACGACCTCTCCGATGAGGAGATTGAGGAGGAAGAGCGTTCGCGTCTGCCTCTCTTGATCGTGGTTGCGCTGGTGGTGTTGGCCGCTTTTGCGGGCGTGGTGTGGCTTGCCTATAACCAGGGCGTGGCCCGTGGCCGCGCCAGCGCCGCTGTTGTCATAGCGGCGCCCGAAGGGCCGGTGCGCACCGCCCCCACCGATGCCGGCGGTGACGCGACTCCCTATACGGGGCTCAAAGTCTACGGTCAGCCGGTGCCGCCGGACCAGGAAGCGCAATCCTCCAGCCTGGCGCAGGCTGCCCCGCGCAGCGTCGTTTCCGATGTTTCTTCGCCCGCCAATGCCGTGGTGAGACCGACGACCGAAGCCCCGCCGGTGCGGCTGAACCCTGAAACATCAGCGGTCGCGGCTGCGCCTCCGGCGCCGGTTCCGGCGAAGCCGGCGACGCAAGCTGCGGTCCGCAAAGCTCCCCCGGCCACTGCGGCCGTGGAACCCACTTCGACCGCAACACGCTCCGCCGTCGCGGGGAGCACGGTATTGCAAATCGGTGCCTACGAAACGCAAGAAATCGCCGACGGCGCCTGGGCGTCCTTCAAGGCTCGTCATACTGGCGTCGCCGGGACCCTGGCTGAAGACGTCCAGAGAGTGGATCTTGGCGCCAAGGGCATCTGGTATCGCCTGCGGATGGGACCTTTCGCCGACAAGACCGCAGCCATAGCGGCATGCGAGAAGTTGAAAGCGGAAGGCGCCACGTGTTTCTTGGCAGCGCCTTGAAACAATCCAGGAAGCGGGTGAGGTTACAATGCCGGCGAGCGCAGCGATTTATGGCTGCCGAGGGATGGAACTGGCACCCGAGGAGCGTGAATTTTTCCGGGACGCCCAGCCTTTCGGTTTCATCCTGTTCGCCCGCAATTGCGACACGCCGGCCCAGATCCGCGCGCTTTGCGATTCCTTGCGCGACTCGAACGGCAACGCTGGGGCGCCCATTTTCATCGACCAGGAAGGTGGACGCGTTGCCCGCCTCAAGCCGCCGCATTGGCGCGCCCGCCCGCCCGCGCGCTGGTTCGGCGAATTGTTCGAGCGGAGTCCGGATGAGGGCCGCGAGGCGACATATCTGTGCGCGCGGCTCATCGCCAATGACCTCAGGGGTGTGGGCGTGACGGTGAACTGCGCACCTGTGCTCGACGTGCCGGTTGCCGGCGCCCACGACATCATCGGCGACCGCGCCTTTTCCTCGGATCCCGCTACGGTGATCGATCTCGGCCGTATTGTGATGGACGGACATCTGGATGGCGGGGTGCTCCCGGTGATCAAGCATATCCCCGGACACGGGCGAGCTATGGCCGACAGCCATCTGGCGCTCCCCAAAGTCGCCGCCAGCGCCAAGCAACTCTCGGCGCATGATTTCGTCACCTTCCGCGGTCTCAATCATGCCCCGATCGCGATGACGGCGCATGTCGTCTACCAAGCCATCGACGCCAATCGTCCTGCAACCACGAGTGCGCGAATCATCCATAGCGTTATTCGCGGAGAGATCGGCTTTCGCGGTCTGTTGATCAGCGATGATCTCTCCATGGCGGCGCTCCAAGGTCCGCTGGGCGTGCGAACCAAAGCAGCCATGGTGGCGGGGTGCGACATCGCGCTCCACTGCAACGGGCAACTCGACGAGATGAAGGAGGTGGCCCGCGAAGCAAAAACGCTGTCGCGCGCCGCGTTGCGCCGCGCCGAAGACGCGCTGGCTCAGCTGCGGATGCCTGCGAGCCTCGATATCGAGAAGGCCGAAGCACGCTTGGCCGAAATGATCGGAGCGGCGGCATGAACGAAGACGACATCCCCGAGGTCGACACATTCGAGCGCGCGCCGATTGCCGCCGAAGACATGCTGATCATCGAGCTCGACGGGTTCGAAGGGCCGCTTGATCTGCTTCTGGCGCTGGCGCGCAACCAGAAGGTGGACATCGCAAAGATCTCGGTTCTTCAACTCGCCGATCAATATCTGGTTTTCATGGAGTCGGCGCGCTGCCGCCGGCTGGAGCTCGCGGCCGATTATCTCGTCATGGCGGCCTGGCTCACCTTTTTCAAATCCCGTCTGGTCCTGCCTCAAACGGGCGGACCGGAAAGCGTCGGTGCCGACGAGATGGCGGCGCAATTGCGCTGGCGCCTGGCGCGCCTGCAAGCCATGCGCGAGGCCGCCGCGCGTCTCTTGGCGCGCGACCGCCTGGGACGCGATGTTTTCGCGCGGGGAGAGCCTGAGCCGGTCATCGTCGTGAGGACACGCAAGCACTCCGATTCGCTGTACGATCTTCTCACCGCCTATTCGCAGCAACGCGTGCGCAAGCTCGGCCATCGCGTCTATGAAATGGCGCGCGCCCCGGTGTATCTCATCGAAGAAGCGCGTGAGCGCATCGAACGCATGCTGGGGCAGGTTCCCTATTGGAGCGCCCTCACGCGGTTTCTGCCGCCCGAATGGAGCGCGGGTCCGCGGCGCCGAAGCGCGCTGGCAAGCACCTTTTCTGCCGCGCTCGAGCTGACCCGGGACGGGCGGCTCGAGATGCGGCAGATGACGCCGTTCGGGGAAATTTTTCTCAAAGATCGCTCCAAGCTTGAATCGCTGGGTGCAGCCGGGGAGGGCGCATCGTGAATCGCATCATCCGCATCAGTGAGGCTCACATGATCCAATCCGCAAGGGTCGACATCGAGGATGCCGGCGTGCCGCAGGAGGAAACGGAATCCGCGCTCGATCCGATGCATTTGCGCATCGTCGAGGCGCTGCTTTTCGCGGCCGCCGAGCCGCTTGAGCAACAAGCGCTTGCCAAGGTGCTGCCGGCCGGTACGGATGTGCCGGCTCTGCTCGCCGAATTGCAGCGTCAATACGAACCCCGCGGCGTCAATCTGGTGCGGGTGGCAGGCAAGTGGCAATTCCGTACCGCCGACGATCTGGCTTTCCTGTTGCGCAAGCAAGCCGTGGAGGAGCGCAAGCTCTCTCGCGCCGCGATCGAAACGCTCGCCATCATTGCTTATCACCAGCCGGTGACGCGCGCCGAGATAGAGGACATCCGCGGCGTAATGGTGAGCAAGGGAACGATCGATTCCCTGATGGAAGTGGGCTGGGTGCGGATTCGCGGCCGCAGGCGTACGCCGGGGCGCCCCGTCACCTATGGCGCGACGGAAGCCTTCCTCACCCATTTTGGCTTGGAGAGTATTTCGGATCTGCCGGGGATGGACGAGCTGAAGGCGGCCGGGTTCCTCGATGCGGTCCCACCGTCCAGCTTTACCGTGCCCAATCCAACGGACGCGCTCGCAGCCGATGAAGATCCCTATGAGGGCGATGAAGAACCCATCGATCTCCTCGCCGAACCGGCGGAAGAACCGCAGGACGAAGGATAGCTCGAAAGCTGCGATTGTGGCGTGGACGTTTCCCGGCCGGGAATAGACACGCGCCACCAGGAATGTTCTAACGCGACCCGCAAATGTGAATCTTCCCGGCGAGCAGGTCGTCAGCATGAACGATTCGCCACATCCAGCGCATACCGTCTCGCCTGCGCGCGGGAGCGTCTGGTTTGTGCTCATCGCCGTGTTCATTGACATGGTGGGCATCGGCATTGCCATCCCGGTGCTGCCCGTCCTGGTGGGCGCCTACACATCCAGCCGCGCCGCCCAGGCCTATTGGAACATGGATCTGTCGGTGGCTTATGGCCTGATGCAGTTTCTCTGCGCGCCGATGCTGGGCGCGATCAGCGACCGCTTCGGCCGGCGCCCCGTTCTGATCGCGGCGATCGTCGGATTGGGCATCCATTATTTTCTCATCGCCACCGCTCCCTCGCTCATTATCATGCTCATGGCAAGGCTGCTCGGCGGCATTACCGGCGCAAGCTTCTCGGTGGCCAACGCTTATCTCGCCGACATCACGCCTCCCGAACAAAGGGCCAAGAATTTCGGATTGATCGGCGCGGCGTTCGGGCTCGGCTTCATTTTCGGGCCGATGTTGGGCGGTCTTCTCGGCGCCATCGATCTGCATCTGCCGTTCTATGTCGCGGCCGGCATTTCCGCGTTGAATGCACTATACGGCTTCTTTGTGGTTCCCGAATCCCTGCCGCCGGAACGGCGCTCGCCATTTTCCTTGGCCCGGGCCAATCCGTTCCGGGCGCTGATCGCATTGGTCAGTCATCATGCGGTGGGCAGTCTGGTTCTCGTCTACGCCTTCTATTTCATCGCCCATATGATGATGATCCAGAGCTGGGTGCTGTCGACGCATTTTCGCTTCGGCTGGGGTCCTCGCGAAAATGGCCTCTTGCTGTTTTGTGTCGGGCTCACCTCCACCATCGTCCAAGGCGGGCTGATCGGACGCCTGGTCAAACGTTTTGGCGAAGAGCGGCTGGTCTTGATGGCGGTGGGCAGCAATGTCGTCATCCAGACGCTGTATGGCTTTGCGCCACAGGGCTGGATGATGTTTCCCATTCTGTTCTGCGGTTTTCTCACCTTCACCGCCGGCCCCTCTATCCAGGCTGTGGTCTCCAAATCGGCCGATCCGCGCACGCAAGGCGTCACCATGGGCGCCATGCAATCAATCAGCAGCCTTGCCGCCGTCATTGGTCCTTTGCTCGGCAATTTGCTGCTCGCTCAGGTGGCGGATCTGCCTCCGGGCGATGCCCGGCTGGGGGTGAATTTCTTTCTCTGCGCGACCCTCAATCTGCTCGCCTTTGTCATAGCCTGGCGTCGTCTCGCGCAGCCCATCGCGGCCGCGGCGGGCCGCTGATCGTGGAAGCGTTTCTGATTTCAGCCGGTGTCGTCGCCTTCGCCGAACTTGGCGACAAGACGCAGCTCCTCGCCATTCTGTTGGCGGCGCGGTTCCGCGCGCCCCTGCCGATCATTTTTGGAGTCCTGGTCGCGACGATGCTCAACCATACGCTTGCCGCGATCCTGGGACTCTATATCGGCGATTGGCTCGGAGAAAACTTGCGCTGGATTCTGGCCGCTTCGTTTTTGGCGATGGGGATCTGGACCCTGGTACCCGACAGGCTCTCGAGCGAACCGAAATTGCTCGATCGGTTCGGGCCCTTCGTCGCCACACTGATTGCGTTTTTTCTCATCGAGATCGGCGATAAGACGCAGCTGGCCACCATGGCGCTGGCCGCACGGTTTCACAGCGTTGTTGTTGTCACCGCCGGCACGACGCTCGGCATGATGATCGCCGACGTTCCGGCGGTCTATCTTGGCGACATCGTGGCAACGAAGATTCCGCTGAAGCCGATGCGGATGATCGCGGCGGCGATCTTCCTTCTGCTTGCGCTGGCCGCCGCCCTCGATTTCGGACGGCGCTTCCTGTTTGCATGAGCCGCCGCGGAGGCGGTCCGTTGACCAGGCGGCGCTTTATAACAGCTTGAGACGCGCCGCCTGGGCGCATTCATCCGTCACCTTGAAATAGCGCGCCACCGCGTCGGCCCCGATCTCGAAGGGATGTGGCTCGCCGGGCTTGCGCGCGGCCATCAGTCTTATCTTGGTAACGGCTTGATCAAATTCCGAATGGTTCGACATCAGGATGGTCGCGTTCGCGCGCGCGGCGGCTTCGGCCATTTTGCGCTGCGAATTGATGTAGGTGTCGAAATGGGGCACGTCGTTGACGAAGTTGAACGCCGTGCCGCCCGAATAGGCGATGGTGAGCGGCCTGCCATTGTCCTTCACCTGGAAGATCATGGAAATCGTGCCCGGCGTATGACCGGGGGTGAGGATCAGCGTCACGCTCGCATCGCCGAGCGTGATCTTCTGGCCGTCGGCCGCGACGATATCGCGCTTGGGTTTTCCGTGCGGGTATTGATTGACGGATTTTTCGATTGAATCCCAATCGGGCGCGCCCATCACGAGGCGCGGTCCGAAACGGTCCTGCATCAGCTTGGCCCCGCCGACATGATCGCCATGGGCGTGCGAGATGATGACATATTTCACCTTCGCAGGATCCAAGCCGAGCTTCTTCAACCCGCCTATGATCGCTTCCTCGGACGCGTAGTCGTAGAGCGTGTCGATCAGGATGATCCCATCGCTGCTCGTCAGCGCCCATGACGAGTGAATCTTCGTGCCGACGAAATAGAGATTGTCGAAGACCTTGGCCGGCTCGGTGAACCAGGTCTTGCGATCGGGGGCAGGACCGGGCGCGATGTCGCGCCCCGGTCCCGTCTGGGGCGCGATGCAGGTGCGCGCCAGGGTGCCGGTGAAATCGAATTCCGCCGCGGCCTTTGCCGCCGCGAGATGGGCGTCGATATTCTTCGCCGCGGGCTGCGCATCGGCGCCTGCCACGCCCAATGCGGCCACCATCGCAAGGGCCGCACCGATATGGATTTTCATCATGGTCTCCTCATTCGGAACATCGATCATGCGGCGGAGGGAGGCATGACTGCAATAGGTCCAAATTGCGACTGAAAACGAGTTCGGGTTGCTGCAGCAGATATCGATTTGAACCAAGCCTGGATGTCTCATTACCCTCTTGCAAGCCGAGGCCACTTCCCCCTTTAGTCGCCGTTCTTCTCCGCTTCTCCCGAGGTTCCCATGCTCCGCTGGTTCCAAGCTCTGATGCCACGCGAAGACCGGTTCTTCGATCTCTACAACCGTCATGCAGAGACGCTGGTCCAGGGCGCCGAGGCGCTTCGCGAGCTGCTCAAGGGTGGTCCCGGCGTAGCCGAGGCCGCTCGCAAGATTCTGACCTTCGAGGCGCAGGCAGACACGATCGCGCGCGACGTGCTCCTCCTCGTTCGGCGCACGTTCATCACGCCTTTCGACCGCGGGGACATCAAGGACCTGATCAACACACTCGACGACACGATCGACCAGATGCAGAAGACCGCCAAGGCGGTGCTCTTATTCGAAGTCGATACGCTGGAGCCGGAAATGGCCGAAATGGGGGATCGTATCCTGCAGGCGGCAGAGCTTACCGTGGAAGCGGTAAGTCTGCTCGGTTCGCTGCGCGAGAACTCCGTGCGGCTGAATGCGATTACCGAGAGAATCATCCGTCTTGAAGACGATACCGACACTCTCAACGATAACGGCATCAAGGCGCTGTTCAGGAGACACCGCGACGGCGACGTCATGACCTACATCGTTGGAACCGAGATCTACAATCATCTGGAAAGAGTCATGGACCGTTTCGAGGATGTGGCCCACCGCATCAGCGGCATCGTGATCGAGCAGGTCTGAGTCCTCATGCTGCTTCTCGTCGGGCTCATTGCCATCGCGCTGACCTTCGATTTCCTGAACGGGCGAAACGATGCGGCCAATTCCATCGCCACCATCGTCTCCACGCGCGTGCTCGCGCCGCGCTATGCGGTGGCTTGGGCGGCATTCTTCAACTTCATCGCATTTCTTGTCTTCGGATTGAATGTCGCCAGCACGATTGGCCAGGGCATCATATCGGCGGACGCCATTTCCGATCAGGTGATCTTCGGTGCGCTCATGGGCGCCATTTCATGGAACATCACGACGGGCTATCTGGGTATTCCCTCCAGCAGCTCGCATGCGCTGATCGGCGGCCTTGTCGGTGCGGGCGTGGCCCATGTGGGCATTCGCGCGATCGTTTGGAATGGCATCGGCAAGACATCCGCGGCGATTGTCCTCTCGCCCATGACGGGCCTCGCGCTCGCTCTGCTGCTGGTGCTGTTCGTCTCATGGGCGTTTGTGCGGGCGGTGCCGGCGCGTGTGGACGGCATCTTTCGGCGCGTGCAGTTCGTCTCCGCCTCGCTCTATTCGCTAGGCCATGGCGGCAACGACGCACAGAAGACCATGGGCGTCATCGCTGCTCTCCTAACCGCCCATGCCCAGGTTCTGGGCGCCTTCCACGTTCCATTTTGGGTGGTGATCAGCTGCAACGGCGCGATGGCGCTGGGCACTTTGCTTGGCGGCTGGCGCATTGTGCGTACAATGGGATCGCGAATCACCCGGCTTACGCCCGTACAAGGCGTCTGCGCGGAAACGGCAGGATCCATAACCTTGTTCCTTGCAACAGGTCTTGGCATTCCGGTGTCTACCACCCACACGATCACAGGAGCGATTGTGGGCGTGGGGGCCGCGCGCCGGGCTTCTGCCGTGCGCTGGAACGTGGCGCAACGAATCGTTATTGCCTGGGTCATTACAATGCCGGCTGCCGCCCTCATCGGGGCGGCGTTTTACGGGCTGGCGAGCCTCAACTGATGGGGCTGGCAGCATGACCGAGGGCGCGTTTGCTGTGAGTCGGACTGCCGTGCACGTACCAAATGTTCAATACGCGGCGCTGCCCTGGCGGCGGACGGCGGGCGCAATCGAAATTCTCCTCATCACCACGCGCAATACCAGGAGCTGGATCGTGCCGAAGGGCTGGCCGCTTGAAGGGCGTACGCCCAGCGAATGCGCTGCTCGCGAGGCGCTGGAGGAGGCGGGTGTTCTGGGCGAGATGGCGCCGGAGCCGCTGGGCACTTTTCGCTACAACAAACGCCGCAAATCCGGCGAGACGGTACCCTGTGAAGTCCATGTGTTTGCGATGGAGGTCGTCCGTCAACGTCGCAGTTGGGCCGAGAAGGCCGCGCGCGACATCTGCTGGTGTTCTCTTGAGGAGGCGCTCGCACGCGTGACCGAGCCGAGCCTTAGACGGGTTATCGCCAAATTCGGGAAGATGTCAGGCCGAAGGTTGAACCACCGGGTGTCTGACCGCATTGCGGCCGCAACGAGTTCTTGATGGTTCCGCCGCAGTCCTAGTCTAGTCGATCGCGAAACAGTAGAAGTGACCCGCGCCGCCAGTCGCGACAAGGCCGGCTTTCGTGCAGTTGCAGCTCAGATGCGCGGAATTCCACGACACGCTGCTGCCGGTGCGGTCCGAGTGGCCGAGCATTGCGCGATGGTCGTTGCCCTCGCTCGTCCAATTGTCGCAAGTGCTATCGAGGCCGGCAGGGAATGCCCTGCCATCGGAGTCAGAGCCCGTCAAAATGTCGTGCTCGTTGCCGGGATCGCCCATTCCGGTCCCGTCGTTCCGCGCTCATTCAATGCGGTGGCCTTTTGATGTTGTTGCGGTCGCGCTGCTGGTCGCCATGGAGACCGGCGACTTCGCCCGGCG
>JAXDMY010000081.1:0-11299 GCA_034665805.1 Alphaproteobacteria bacterium | reverse complement strand
CCTGCCGCCTTACTCGCCCGATCTCAACCCTATCGAAATGGCCTTCGCAAAGCTCAAGACCCTCCTGCGCACCGCTGCAGAACGCACCCAAGACGATCTTTGGAACCGCATCGGCTGCCTGCTTGAATGTTCAAGCCAGACGAGTGCTCAAACTACATTCGTCATGCAGGATACGCATCATCGTGATCGCAAAATGCTCTAGAACCGCGCCGCAATCTCGCGTTCGATGAGTTGTGGAATCTGCGCCTCATCGTCGGCGAAATGATCCACCGCGCGAATCCGGCGATAGGCGGTGCTGTCCACACCGCGCGGGCGGCCGCCCGCCTCGACGGCCCTGGTCGCTTCGAGCAGCAGACGCCGCATCATCACGATGGCGCGGTCGGTGGAACCCAGATGCTCCTGCGAACGGTCGACAATGGGTCCCATTCCTTCCTGAACCGCGACGTCCTGGGTGTTGATTCCATCGATCCCGGTAAAGCTGCGCGTTTTCTGTGTTTCGCGGTCGATCATGAAATCATTGGCGCGGTTCTTCTTTAGCCGGCCGTCGGGGGTGAGGTCATCGGGGCCGCGCCCGTAATCGGCTTCGGACGCCAAAACAAATTCTGCCGTGAGCGGGATGTTCGGGTCCGCCGAATAGGAGAAGTTGAAAACCGAGCATGTCACATCGTCGATCGGGACCCATATATGCCCACTGATGAGGGGAATTTTGGGAGGCGCGTTTTCGCCCCGCACCGGCGCAATGCGTCCGCGCAGCAGTGTCACCGGCATGATGTATTGATAGACGCGCACCCAATGGCGGCCGTTCAAAACACGCGTTCCGCTATATTGGAATCCATAATCGGTGAGATTGACGTCCAGTCGAGGCGTGATGCGTTCGTAATCGTCGAGCCAGGAGAGATCGCCGATCGTCATGTTGTGCAGAATCGTGGCGTGAGAGGAATCCAATCCACCTTCCAGCGCCTGCAGATAATTGCAGTCCTGCACCGTTCGCGACACGAAGCGATGAGTGTCCGGCGCGCGGATCAGCTCCATGTCCGGCGGCGCCGGCATCTCGGCGGCCGGTCCCATATAAGTCCAGATCATGCCGCCGCCTTCCCATGTGGGATAGGCTTTGATGCGGACCTTTGTTCGATAGGCGCTATCCGAGGGCTCGGTCGGCATATCGACGCATTGGCCCGTCACGTCGAATTTCCAGCCGTGATAGACGCAGCGTAACCCGCATTTTTCGTTGCGCCCTAAGAACATCGGGGCGCGCCGGTGGGCACAGAACGCATCCACAAGACCCACCGCTCCGTTGCTGTCGCGAAAAGCCACCAAATCCTCGCCGAGCAGCCGGCGTTTGACGGGCGGCCCGTCCGGCTCGGCGAGCTCGGATGACAGCAAGGCCGGCAGCCAGTAGCGGCGAAACACATTGCCCATCGGCGTGCCTGCGCCCACGCGCGTCAGCCGTTCATTGTCCTGTTTGGAAAGCATCCCTTCTCCTCAAGCCAGCAATGCCGTCTGGTGCTGCAGAACGATCTCGCGCTGCTCGCGCGCGGATTGGAGGATGCCAAGGCAAACCTCCATCGTCGCCAGACCCCATTCGCCATTGTGCAAGGGAGTTCGGCCGAAGAACACGGCATTGTAGAGCTCGTCGATGACACCTGCGCGTGGCACCGCGGGGTCCGCAATCGCTTCGAAGCGGCGGGAGACATCGTCGTAGATCGCCACGCCATTGGGCACCGGGCGCAGATCCCCGCGCTCGCAGGATGCGATGATGACGCCGAATTGCTGATGGGACCGGCGCTCCTGAACGGCGGGCGGTGCTTCGCCTCCGCCATAATTGCGCGCGTGTTTCAGGGCCATCTCGTCGTCTATCGAGGACGCCCGTCGGAGAAGCGCCCGCGCCGTTCCATAGTGATCGGGGTCCTTTGGATAACCGCTTTCGGCAATCCAGCCCATGAATTCGTCGCTGTCGAAATGGGCATAGCCGCTATAGGTGATCGAAGCGAAGGCGCCGCTCTCGAAGGTCAACAGAGCGGAATAGGCCCCTTCCGTCGGGCGCGTTTGGTCCCATGCGCCGGTCATCGCCCGCACGCTGCGCGTCATCCCGCCGGCCAGATAACGCATGACATCGACATGATGTGGCGCCTGATTGAACACCACGCCGCCGCCGCTTTCCGTGCGCAGCTCTTCGGGCCGGCGCGGCCGATAGAGGAAATCGGTGAAATTCATCGCCGTGATCATGCGCAAGGACCCGAGCGTCCCGCCTTCGATGATTTCGCGGGTCTTCACGATTGGCGTATCGAAACTGTGACTGTGTCCGATAACCATCTGCACCCCGGCGCGCCGAACCGCTTGGATCATCGCGCGGCATTCGTCCAAAGTGAGCGCCATGGGCTTTTCCACCAGCACATGTTTACCGGCGGCCGCGGCCATCGTCACATGTTCTGCGTGATATTGGTGGGGCGTTGCGACATAGATCGCATCGGCGGCGTGCTCGGCGCACAATTCCTCGACGGAGGCATAGGTCTTGGCGGTGAAATCGGCGGCAAAACGGGCCCGCGCTTCGGCACGGGGGTCGGCCGCCGCGACAAGCTGGACGTTCGAATGACGCACCAGGGTCGGCAGCATCAGCTGGAAGGCTTTGCCGAGACCCGCCACACCCACACGCAGCATGCGTTCCGCCATTCAGATTTGGTCGGCGACCAGCGGCAGTGCTCCGCCGACCTCGTTCCAAATCCGCACGTCGCGGGTTTCGTGCCGCAAGCCTAGCGTGCTCACGATCACGCCGATGCCCGCAACCGTCATCGGATAGATCAGACCGACCAGCGGTATCCCCGTGAACGTGCCGGCGAGGAGGGTCGCGATGAAGGGCACGCCGCCGCCGAAAACGCCGTTGCCGACATGATAGGGCAGCGACATGGAGCTGTAGCGGATGCGAGCGGGGAACAGCTCGACCAGGAACGCCGCGATCGGGCCATAGACCATGGTCACCAGGATGACCATGTACCAGACCAGGATGCACAGGAGCACGGGATTGTCCTTGACCTCTCCCATCCAGGTGAACACCGGCCAATAGCTCAACACCGCTAGGGCGAATCCCGTGGTCATGATCCAGCGCCGGCCGAACCGATCGGACAGCCAGCCCCAGAAGACGAAGAACGGCGCACCCAGGAGCAGCGCAAAGGCCATCACTACATAGACGGTGACATAGGGGATCATCAGCACCGTCTGCATATAGGCCAAAGCGTAGAACTGGCTGGTGTACCAGACGACTCCTTCGGGCGCGGTGAAGCCGAAAAGCGCCAGCAGCATCAGGCCCCAGTTGCGGCCGCTGGTGAAGGTGTCTCGCGCCGGATTGTCCGAGGTCTTGCCCTGTTCCTTGAGGCGCGCGAACAAAGGCGATTCAGCAAGCTTCAGCCGGATATAGCCCGACAGGATCACCAGCACGGCGGAGAGCAGGAACGGAAAGCGCCAGCCATAATCGCTGAACGCCTGATCTCCGAGCCCGACACGGAAGGCGAGGATGGCGAGCAGCGCCATCACGATGCCCATGGTCGCGGTGGTTTGGATCCAGCTTGTGTAGAAGCCGCGGGCGCCGTCCGGCGCGTGCTCGGCGACATAAGTCGCGGCGCCGCCATATTCGCCACCGAGCGCGAGGCCCTGTACCACGCGGCACCCCACCAGCAGCGCAGGCGCGAGCCAGCCGATGGACTCATAGGTCGGCAGGCAGCCGACGAGAAAGGTCGCCAGCCCCATCAGGCCGAGCGTCAGCATGAAGGTGTATTTGCGCCCGATGAGATCGCCGAGATGGCCGAAAATGACGGCCCCAAAGGGACGCACCACAAAGCCGGTCCAGAAGATGCCGAGCGAATAGAGAAAGCCCTGCTTCATGTCGCCGGGAAAGAAATGCGTTCCGAAAAAACCGGCCAACACGCCATACAGGTAAAAATCGTACCACTCGATGAGCGTGCCGCAGGACGATGCGGCGATGACGAAGCTCAGGCGCTGTGTGGGCTTGGCCGCTTCGCCGTAGAAGGCAGGCGCCGTCAATGTGGCCATGGATATTCCCCCGTTCCCACGAATTGACCCGCCGCGGTGGATACCTGCGGGCCTAGTTTTGCGGCAAGCGTAAGCTCGCCTCGTCTATCGGGCAAGATGGGCTACCGGGCAAGGTGGGTTATCGATTCCCTACCACGCGAGCGTCCCTGTTACGCCCATCGATCGCGGATCGGTCACAAAGCCTGAGATCGAGCCGGGCTGGAGCGTGGTGTTGTTGAGGATGGACCACGATCTTTGATTGAAGAGATTGCGGGCCCAAAGCTCGATTCTCCAATTCCGATCGCGCACTTTCGTACCTACCCGGGCGTCCACGACCGCATAGGCGCCCTGGAGAAAATTCGGAGAAGGCGTGGCGGATGCGCCGACATTCGATTTGGACTGCCAGCGCATATCGACGTTTGCAAAACCTGTAATGCCCAGACTGTCGAATGGAAGCTGGTAGGAAGCCGCACCGACGACCACCCAGCGCGGCGCAATCGGCGCGGTACTGCCCTGGAGCTGGGTCAAGTCGAGCGGAAAACCCGCATCGCCGAAGATCGCCTCCTGGTAGGCCCCCGATACAGAAAGTTCCAACGGGTCGAGCACCCGGTAGGCGGCTTCCGCTTCGGCGCCTTTGGTCACGAGTTTGGGCACATTCCTTGTCCGGCGATTGAAGCCGGTGAAGTAGCTGAATTGATAGTCGGAGAAGCTGGTGTGGAAAAGCGCCGCGCTGGCGCGCCAAATGCCGTCGGTCGAGACTTCTCGTAAGCCTCCCTCAAAGGAATCGGTTGTTTCCTGGCGAAACGAGTCCTGATCCAGCGACGGCGAAATCGGGTTCATTCCCGAGCGGTCCAATTCGTAGCCGCCGCCTTTGTAACCGCGGCCATAAGTCAAATAGGCGTTCAACGATTCGGACAGTTTTCCGTTGATCGCCGCGGTTCCCGACAGGTTTTCCTCAGCTCTATCGGTGGCGTAATTGCCGTCGTAACGCGGGTCCAGGTTCGGGCCGCAGACAAGGCCCTGCAGCGCCGCCGGCACACCCGAAAGGGACCGGCCGTGGATAGCGAGGGCACCGGCGCAACCGGGATTATTGGTTGTGATCGACGCCGCCAGCGACTTGGTCTCGCGCGTGTAGCGCAAGCCCAATGCCAGCGACAACCAATCGTTCAGCGAAACAATCTGATGCGTGAAAAGCGCAAAACTCGTCCCGCGCTGACGATACACATCGAGCACTCCGCTTCCGGATGGAAAATTGGCGCCGGCCGGCAGACCCGTGATTGCCGGAATCGCGCCGCCCGCAAGCGCATTGATATAGAGGTCGAAGTCCCGGCCTGCGGTGTAGGAATCGCGCGAGACAATGAGCCCGCGCCCCACATACGCGCCGAACAGGTAATCGAATGCGCCCTGGACACCCTGTAACCGGATTTCGCCCATGGACATGCTGTAGCGTTCCCCGTCGCGCGGATCATTTGCGATGTCCGCCGGGCTGTTATCGACATCGTAACTGCGCCTCATTGTCGAGCTTCGATACGATGTGATCGCCGTGATCCTGCCAACTCCGGTCCGCCAGTTTGTCTCTGCGCTCAGCCCGGCACTCTCGGTGAATTCGAAGCGGGGGGCGTTGGCATCGATCTGAGCGAGGTCATGAGCGTGGAAAGAGGCGATGAGAGGCAGGCCGCTGAGTCGCGTGATCAGCGCGCCCGTGGGTCCGACCACACGATAGACGGCCGAGTTCACCGTGCCGCCGTGGTGAAGATAATCGGCGATCACCCGGACATCCAAGTCTGGAGAAACAATCCCGAGAAGCTGACCGCGAACTTCTTCGCGATCCCGTCCTCCGTAGGTGTGACCGGTATTGGGGTTCGGCAGATAACCCGATACGGTCCCGATCGTTCCGTCAACCCGGCCGGCGAGCTTGGATTCCACCAGTGCACCGTCGGCCGAAACGCGCAGTTCCCGCAGGTCCCTATTCCCGAGCGTGCCCTTGACCTCAAATTCCCGATCGAAACTGGGCCGGCGCGTGAGAACGTTGATGATGCCCGACGTGGTGTTCGTGCCAAACAGTGTCCCCTGCGGCCCCTTCAGAATTTCAACTCGGTCGACCCCCTGAAAATCGAATATCGCGAGATTGGGCCGCAAGAGCGGTACACCGTCCACTCGCACGCCGACCGTGGATTCCAGGCCGATATCTGCGCCAGACGTCGCGATACCGCGCATGGCGATCAATTGCCCGAAGGATTCTCCGATGGAGTTGATGACGCCCATGGAGGGCGTGAGCGAGATTAACTGTTTGACGGCACTGACGTTCGCACCTGTCAGGCGCTCAGAGGTAAAAACGTCGATACTGCCCGGGACCTGAAGAACGGGCGTTGCCCTCTGAGTGGCCGTTATGACGATCCGCTCGCCCGGCTCTCCTGCCGCCGAACTCTCCAACGGCTGGCCGACGGCCCGTCCCACATGAGCCAGCAACCATAGCGAGGCGAGAAGAACGGCCGCGTCCCTGCTGCGATGACCCAAATTCCGCCTCAAAAATCTCGTCTATCGCGATATGGGAGCATGATTCCCCCGACTCGCAGTACATTCAAGTTGTCGCGTCCTTGGCCGCGCCCCGGAACTGCCACTTTTGAGGTTGAATTCGCGATTGGAGCGTGCGGGAGGATATGGCCATTAACATGAATGACAAATAACGCTGCAGCGTGAATGAGCACTTGTATATAGAAAAGTGTTGCGTTGTCCGATTACCTTTATTCGCAACCATCATTTGTAAAATTTGGAGGGCGGTCGGCCAGGGGGACTAGCCGACCGCCCAACCCTGACTAGCGATACTTCACTATGAGGAAGCTCGAGCGCGACCTTGTAAAGATATCATCTAGCCAAGCCGGAGATTCGCTGATCGTTTTGCGGCGTTCCGTGTAGAAAAGTGAGGTTGGATACGGTCAATTCTGGACGTTTTCCTTTCTCGGCTTTTCGGCGAGTTTCTGATTGATGTCGGCTTTCGCCTTTTCGAGCAGGTCTGCGGATTCCGACATGCCGAAATCGCGCAGCGTCGCCGCCATCTGCGACAAAGCCTCAGCGATATATTTGAGAGGATGCAGACTGGAGAAAACCGTCATGTGGGGATTCCTACTCTCTGCGACGTGGCGATAATCCACGGCTGAGTCCTTGTGACTTCTGCGTAGAGGGAAAGGATGCGCGCCAGGGCCCTCAACATGGTGCCCGCCGAAGGATCTTCGTGGGAGCAGCTAACCAGCGCATCGGTGAGGAACGTCGGGCGATGGTCCCGATGAAGGGCGTCGATCGCCGTCGACAAACAAGACAACTCGCCGAACCGACCGGCCACGACATAATTGCCAGCTATCTCATCCGCCATGTCCTGGAATTCGGTGCTCGCGTAGCAGGAGGGGCGTTGCCGGTCGAAGACCATATCCCGCCGCTTGGGTTCGAATCCTTCGATCCAGCGCGGATAGATCGGTGAGTCCAACATGCTGGCCGACGGTGCCACCTGGCGCGTGAACGCTACGGGAATCCCACTTGCGCGCGCATGCCTCAGAGCCGTGCGGCAATTCGCGATCGCATCGGTGGGGAACGTGTTCCAGAGTGATTCCGCGCTGCGGAGTTCGTGGTGCATGTCCACCAGCACGAGCGTGGGCACATAGCGCCCGCGCTCCCTGAACTCCCGGAAGTTGACGACCGAGTTCATGAATGCCGTGCTTCCACCGATGGGCGTGTCACTTGCCGGCTCGATGAACGCTCAAGTACGCCTGGTACGTGCCAGCGGCCTTCAGGCCTGATCATTACATACGGATCCGCACCGATAGCGATGGCGTCGGGATCCCTCTCGATCTCCGCGACGATCTCGACATAATCGAAATCCGAGAAGACAAATTCCTTGGCGCCTTCGATCGGCCTGAAGCCGAAACGACTCCAAAAGTTCACCAGACGCTTTTGGGAATGGCCGTAAAGCCGGCGATACCCCTTCATCTGGCATAGCTGAATTCCGGCGCGCACCAATTGGAACGAAAGCCGCGTATTACGGAATTCCTTGCGAACCGCGAGGCGTTCGACCTTGGCGAAGTCGGCGAAGTAACGAATGCGCAGGCATCCCGCCGGCTCCTTGCCGACGTAGCCGATCAGGTGCGTTGCGGCCAGGTCATTGCCGTCGAATTCTTCCTCATACGGACATTCCTGCTCTCCGATATAGACCGCGCTCCTCAGGCTGGCGACGCGCATGAGATCTTCGAAGGTCCGCGCAACCGTCACCGTGAGGTCGCGCTGGCTGACATCCTGGCGATAGGTGTCGTAGAGCGGCGTGGTGACAGGCGTGCGGCGGTAAGTGTAGAGGTGCGAGGCGTAAATCGGTCCGATCTTGGCGCCCTTCTTCCAGCCGAGATTTTCATTGAAGCGGAAACCGGCTGGCGTATTGGGGCGCGAATAGAGATCCACGCAGGCGTAGTTGGGAGTTTCGACCTGCTCCAAAACCAACGCGACACCGGCGGCCAACGAACCCGGCGCATAAGTCGCCCAGACGTAGATGCCAGCCGGGCGCTCATTGGGGCCGGCGAGAAGCGTCACATCGGGATTGCGCGTATCGAGCGTGTTTGTGGCGAGCTGGAACAGGCCCCTCTTATTGAGGGGTAGGAACGCAAAGAAACCGTCCCCAATCGGATCATCCGAATTAAACTTCCGCTTGCGCGCTATGGCGATCATACAGTCAGGGTTGTGCTGGAGCACCCGGTGTACGGCGGAGGCATCGGTTAGACCGGGAATGCTGGCCCGGGCCTTCTCCATCAGATCATCCACCGCTTTCCCGCTCGCCTTGAAGACGACCAAGTGCTTGGAAACGCGCGAAGAATCGAGCTCTGTAAGGAGCCGTCGCGGTTTCGCTTCAGGAGCGTTACCCCGGCGCCGGACCAGTTCCAAAGGATGTTCGGTCATGTTTTTCACCCCACTTTTATTCAGCCGTGCTAGAAATTTATCGAGGGACGGTGACTTCGTATGCAGATCACAAAGGAACGGCGTGTTCCGTATTCGGAACAGGCGTTGCAAGGGACGCGCCGCGGCATCCCGGACTGGGAAGCGGTCCGCGTATCGCTGGAGGTTGTTCGCAAGGGCAGCTTTCGGGCTGCCGCGGAGCATCTCAGGATGTCTGTTAATGCTGTTCGCCGCCGCGTCGACGAACTCGAACAGGCACTGGGCGTCATGCTGCTCACGCGGCATGTCGATGGCGTGAGGATTACCGCCGAAGGGGAAAAGGTCTTCGCCGCCGCGAGTCAGATGGAGAGCGCGTCCTTCGGTCTTTTACAAGCGCGTGATCAGAGCGATGCAAGCAACGTCTCTGGGGAGGTGCGCCTTGCGGTGACTGAAGGGCTCGGCACCTTCTGGATCGCGCCCCGGCTGGTGGAGTTCCAGCGGGCAAACCCCAATCTCTTCATCGACGTTCATTGCGCAATGAAATCGGCAGACGTCTTGCGACTGGAAGCCGACGTCGCAATCCAGATCACGCGGCCCACGGCACTGGACCTGCGCATCATCAAACTCGGACGGCTCCATTTCTTCCCCTTTGCCGCGGCGAACTATCTTGAGACGTTCGGCTGCCCCAAGACGATTCGTGATCTCGTGCATCACCGACTGCTGGTGCAATCCGACGACAATATTCAATGGCGAGAATTGTACGACCGTCTCTTTCCTGGAATTTCTCCCACATCGCTGGTGGCTTTGCGAACCAATGTGAGCAGCGCGCATTATTGGTCGATCGCCAAGGGTGCTGGACTTGGACTCTTGCCTACCTATTCGCAGTGGATCGGCGCTGAGATCGTTCCGATCGATCTTGGAATCCACGAGACCGTGGATATTTGGCTTACCTATCATCCAGATGCAAAGCGCATCCCGCGAGTCTCCCGCCTGATCGACTGGGCAATCCAGGCATTCTCGCCTCAGAAATACCCGTGGTTCCGGGATGAGTTCATCCATCCCAGCGAACTCAAGAACGTCTATAGCGGGGAGCCATTGGCGGCGATGTTTCCGGGCTCGTTACGCGACAAATCAGCGGCCTAAACTTCAGCCGTTATTTCTGGTGGCGTGCGGACCAGAAGAACCGCGAGCGCGGATAAGATGGCAATCGCCAGAAATGTCAGGAACGCCGGGTTATATCCAGCCGTACGATCGAATACGGCGCCGATGAAGCGCGAGCAAACGATCGAGGACACCACGACCCCAACATAGATCATTCCCATCACGCGGCCGAAGGAGGGCGAACCGAAATTCGCCGCGACAAGAGCCGCCGAAGACGGGAGGATGCAACCCAAAGCCACTCCTGCAAAACAGCAGGCCAGAAGAATCCATTCGTATTCCGTTGAGAACAACAGAAACGATAAGGCGGCGATCATCGCCAGCGTGGATGCCAGCATGATCATTCGGCGTTCCACAAACTCGGCGAGAAACCCGCTCGCAAGCTTGACAATTGCGGCCGAGATCGAGAAGGCGGCAATCAAGAACGCCGTCGATGCGGCAGGGTAATTCAACCCAGTCCCATAAGGGACAATTGTCACGACGATAGCCTGATCGATACCGCTGATCGCGGCCAATACCAGGCCAATCGCCCAAAAATTCCGATCTGATAAAATGCTGGCGTACCGCCGCGTCGCGGCAAGATGGGCGGCAGCCATGTCCTTCGCCGGACGGCCTCGGTTTTCCTGATGCGCCTCAAGACCAAGATCGGCTGGTCCACTTCGCAGGAAAAGGATGCTCAAGGCCAACACGATCGTCATGATGAGAAGGGCTTCGACCCTGAGAGCCATTCGCCAGCCATAGTTCTCGATGGCCCAGCTTAAAAGCGGGACAACGACAATCCCGCCGCCCGACGTTGCCACCGTCGCCAGTCCCAGCGCGCGTCCCCGCCGGCGGTAGAACCAGTGAGAGGTCAATGTGGATGTGGTGAGCGGCCCGATCGCCATGGCGCCGAAACCAACCGGGATCAGCATCGCAAATGCCATCAGGGGAATGGATGAGGTGGCGGAGATGGTGATCAAACCCACGCCAAAAGGAATCACGCCGAGGCCTACCACCCACTGCGCAGGAAAACGGTCGAGCAGGAAACCCACGATGGGGGCCATAAAGGCTGCGCCCGCGAGCCCAATGGAGAGTGCACTGTTCGCCGCCGCTCGCGAGAGCCCAAACTCGTTCTGAAGGGGAAGCACGAAGAGTCCCGTCGCGTAGGTTGTGCTGCCGATGGCGAGCATTTCCGTTAGGGCGGCGGCCGCGAGCACCCACCAGCCGT
>JAXDMY010000080.1:0-11535 GCA_034665805.1 Alphaproteobacteria bacterium | reverse complement strand
GCGCCCGAAACGCCGACGACGATCTTGCCGTCGAGCGCGAGTGGCGCCAGCGTGAGGTAATAGCCTTTGCGGTTGTCGTCGACGACGATGTCCCAACGCACGGCGCCCGATTTGATGTCGAGCGCGGTCAGATGGCCCGCGATCGAACCGGCGAACACCATGTCGTCGAGAATGGCCACGCCGCGATTGACCGGCGGCGAGCCGATGACGATGACGTTGTCGGGAATCGCCGGCGTCCAGGTCCAAAGCGGGCGGCCGGTGCGAACATCGAGCGCGGTGACCGTGCTCGGCGGCTCGGTGATGTACATGACGCCATCGGCGACGACCGGCGTGGCTTCGAACACGCCCGGCTTCTTGATCTGATACATCCAGGCGGGGCGCAAATTCGCGACATTGCCCCGGTTGATCTGGCTGAGCGCCGAATAGCGCTGGGAATTGTAATTCCCCGAATAGGTGAGCCAATCGTTAGGTGTGGTTCCGGCTTGCACCAGACGCGAATAGGGAACCTGGGCGGAGGCATCGGAAAATCCGAACCCCAGAACGAGGAGCGCGCTCATCAGCGCGGTGCAAAACTGGCGCATGATCATTTCCCCCCGAGACTGAAGAGATAGGCCACCAGATCGTCGGTGTCGGCAGCGTTCAATCGGTCCTTGTAGCTTGGCATCATGCTGCGGTTGAACTGCTTGTCGACATTGGTCACCTGGGATTTGCGGAACGAGTAGAACTTGCCGTTGGCGTCGCGCACCTGGATGGTGAAGGAATCCTCGTTGACGCGAATGCCGCGAACCTCGCTGCCATCCTTGGAAACGACGCTGACGGGCAGATATTCGGTGAACCCGTTCTGCAGAATGCCCTGCACGCCTTTGGGCCGCATCTTGGCCGGATCGAGCAAGGCTTGGCGAAGATAGCTTGGCGCGCGGCGCTGACCGATTTTTGTCAGCTCGGGGCCGAGAACGCCGCCCTGCCCACCGACCACGTGACAGGTAGAGCATGCGAGCCGCTCATAGACCGCGCGGCCCTTTTCCGCATTCCCCGCCACCTTTGCCGGCCCGCCGCCGCCGAGCGTTTTCACATAGGACACCAGCACATCGACTTCCTCTTCCGTCATGCGCCGCACGCGCGGCATGCCGCGCTCGGGAATTCCGTCACGGATGATTTTATGGAGCGTCGCATCGTCGGCGCCGAGCGGATGGTTCAATGCCGGGCCTTCATCGCCGGTGCCGTTGACGCCATGACAATCCTGGCACAGCCCGTCGAAGAGCGGCTTGCCGCCCCCCGGCGGCGTGAAGCTTTGTGCCGAAGCGACGGACGTAACGCTGCAAATCATCAACGCCAGCGCTGTTATGCGTGTGTTGTGTCCGATCATGCTGCGCTCCCCATTAATATCTCCACGAAGACGCTATACCAACGGCGATAGAACCGACAGAAGCTTTCCGCTTCTCACGGCGATCTGGCGTTGCCGCCCGGCCCGCAAAAATCCTAATCCGGCAACACGTTATTCCCATTCAACTATTACGCGATTTGGCAAGCCGCTGAACCCGTGCCATTACCTGCCACCGCTTTAACCTAGGGATACAAATGATCATCGATTTCCAGCACCATTACACGCCGCCCGCGCTGCTAAAGGGAAAGTCCGACGCGGTCTCCGTCGGCATCGACGAGCGCGGCAATCCGATGCATCTGCTGAACCCGCTGCTCGGCGACATCGATGCCCATGTGCGGATGATGGACCATGCCGGGATCGACGCGGCGGTGCTCTCCAGCATGGTCGGCTTCGACCAGCCCGATCTTTCGATCTGCCGCACCATCAATGACGACATGAAACAGGTCGAGGGCAAACATCCCGGCCGCTTCATCGGGCTTGCCCATGTCCCGGCGTTGAAACCGGCGGAAGCCACCGCCGAATTGAAGCGATGCGCGGTCGAGCTTGGCTTTCCCGGCGTGGTCATCGCCTCGGAGCTTCAGGGCTTGCCCCTCGATGCGGAGGAATTGCGCCCATTCTGGAAGGCCGCAACGGATCTGGGCCTCTACGTGTTCATTCATCCACTGCCCCGCGTGATTTCCTGGAACCAGGTCTATGCCGATGATCTGGGGCGGATGCTAGGCTGGGAGTTCTCGCTGATGGTACAGACGGTGCGCCTGATCAATAGCGGGCTGTTGGACGATCTGCCCAATCTCAACGTCCAGTTCGCCCATTTCGCCGGCGGCATCGGGCGCTACCTCGGACGCGTGCGCGGCTTTCAGCAGCGCGACAAATGGGGGACGTCGGCCGTCAAGGGCCATAACAGGCGGCCGCCCAAACCCTTCGATCATTATCTGGAACAGCGCCTCTATTATGATTGCGCCGGATGGGCGGGGCCCGATCATGCCGGCGCCTGGGGCGCGGAATGGGTGCGTTTCGGCATGAGCGAAGTGGCGCTGCCGCGAGTGGTGTTCGCCACCGATTATCCGCAGGCGGTGCGCGTGGATCAGGAAGTCGCCGACTATGTCGCCGATGTGCGCGCTCTCGGCCCCAATGAGCGCGCCATGCTGGAGGGGCTGAATGTCGAGAAGCTCATCCCGGATGCGCGCGAGCGTCTGGCCAAGCGCAAGACCAAGAAGGCGTAAGCCTCGGAATATCTCATATTGCTCGCAAAATAGCCGCGCTTGGCGCCGCGGCTTCTGCCGCCCATTGCCGCCGCCAACCCGCCAATATTGGGGTTGTCTTGAATTTTGTGCTATCGCTCGCGGGGCGCGTGCGGGGCGCCGATGATGGGAAATATCTTCGCAGAACTGAAACGGCGGCACATCTACCGTGTCGGCGCGACCTATGCGGTGGTGGCTTGGGTGCTGCTGCAGCTCGTCGCCAATTTGGCGCCGATTCTGGAACTGCCGCCCTGGGTTGCGCGCACGGTCCTGCTGCTGCTCATCATCGGCTTTCCCGTCGTGCTGGTCTTTGCTTGGGTGCACGAACTTACGCCCGAGAGTGGCACCCTGACGCGTATGACCACCGGCAGGTTGGATTGGCTGCTCATCGGTGCACTTTTCGTCGTGATCGCGCTGGTTTCGTATCAACAGTTCGCACCGGTATCCGGCGGACAAGCGACCAAAGCACAACAGGCCGGCGTTGCGGCAGCTCGCGCGGCATCTGCGTCCGTGGGCAACGCCATCTCCATCGCGGTGCTGCCTTTCGCCAATCTGTCGGACGACAAGCAGCAGGAATTCTTCTCCGACGGCATGACCGACGAGATCAGCGGCGCACTGGCGAAGATTCCGGACCTGCGCGTGGTTGGGCGCAGCTCCGCCTTCCAGTTCAAGGGCGAAAACAAGGATTTGCGCGCCATAGGCCAAGCGCTGGGCGCGACGCATCTCATCGAAGGTTCGGTGCGCAAAGCCGGCGCCCGCGTGCGGATATCCGCGCAGCTCGTTCAGGCCGGTAACGGCCTGCAGGTGTGGTCGGAGAATTACGACCGCGAACTCACCGATGTTTTCGCCATACAAGAGGACATCGCCAAAGCCATCGCCATGTCGCTGCGCATGCCGCTGGGGCTCAAACCGGGCGAGACGCTGATCTCCAGCCGCATCGCCGACCCCGAGATCTATGAGCAATATTTGCGGGGGCGGGCGCTGCTTCGCTCGCGTAGCTTCCCTGCCACGCTTGATACATTGGAAGCTCTTGTCGCGCGTGCACCCGGATTCGCGCCGGGTTGGGCGACACTCGCCGACGCATACAGAGCAGGGACGAACCCCGCGATGCGGCGCAGCGATTTCAAGATGGCCGCATCGCTTCAGGACAGAGCGGAAGCTGCCGCCCGCAAGGCCATTCAGCTCGATGCCAGCTATGCCGGCGGATACTCGGAACTGGCCGCCACGCAAGCCCGCCGAGGAAAATGGGAGGAGGCTGATGGGCTTTTCAAACGGGCGCTCACCCTGGATCCTAACGATCCGGAACTGCTGCAAAACTACAGCGACACCTTACTCGCCTTGGGACGTTTGAAAGAGGCGCTGGGCGTGCGAGAACGATTGCGCGCGCTGGAGCCGCTGGTGCCGCTCTATAACGCGATCACCGCCCGCGTCATGCAGGCAAACGGGCAGATCGATGCGAGCATCCCCATCCTGGAGCGGGATGCGTTAATCGGTGGTCCGAACACCGATATCCCTCTCGCGGAAGCTTATGCGATCAAGGGACGGTTCGCCGACGCCGCGGATACGCTTCTCCGCATCACCATCCAGATAGACCGGCGCTCGGTCGAAGATGCGGCGCGGCTCCTTCGTTCCGCTCCAAGCAAGACCGATGCGCCTGCGAAGCTCCCCACATTGGATGCCGAACTGGGGTTCGTTTATGTCTATATCGGCGCGCCGGAACGCATACTCGACTATCCGGAGAAGACCGCCGGGGAGGGAAATTTCGGGCCGCTGGGATTGGTCTGGCGTCCAACCGCCGCTCCCTTGCGCAAGACCGAGCGCTTCAAGGCGCTGATGCGCAAAGCCGGTCTCGTCGATTACTGGCGCGCGAGTGGCTGGCCCGATTTGTGCCACCCCGTCGGCGCCACCGATTTCGTCTGCGATTAGGGCACGGTGCTGGCGGATAAGGCTTGTGATCGGGCCTGTTCATGGGCCCTTTGGATCGGATATCCTCGCACGAGAACCTTAGACTGGCTCTTCCAAGCCGGAACGAACGGTTCGAGAGGGAATAACGATGTTCAGATTCACTTCGCTGTGCGTGACGGCCGGCCTCATTTGCGCCGGCGCGGCACTGTGGCCCGCCCTGGCCGCCGACGGGAGTGCGGAAGACATTTCCGTTCGCCACTTCCCGACCTATTGGCTGCAGGATCGCACCGCCCAGGATGATTTCCTCTCCCCCGCAAGCGGGTACGGCCCGGTCGTGGCGGAACTCGGCCATCCCTATGTGCCCAACGGCGCCGGCAAGCAGCAGACCAGCCGCATCGCGGATCTCGCCAACCCCATCCTGAAGCCCTGGGTCATCGAGCAGATGGCCAAGCCTAATGCCGACGTTCGCGCCGGAAAAGTCCCGTTCATCGCGCGCGAGCGGTGCTGGCCGACGGGCGTTCCCGGATTTTTGATCTTTGCCCATGCCGCAGGGATGTATGTCGTCCAGACGGAGAAAGAGATCCTCATTATCCAGGAACTCGATCAGCAGACACGGCACATCTATATGAATGTGGCCCATTCGAAGAACCCGAAACCTTCATGGTACGGCGAGTCGGTCGGCCATTTCGAAGGCGACGAGCTGGTTGTCGACACCATCGGCATGAACAACAAGAGCTTCGTCGACAATTACCGCACGCCCCATACCGATCAGATCCATGTGGTGGAGCGCTTCCGCATCATCGAAGGCGGCAAGACGCTGCAAGTGACCGCGACGGTCGAGGATCCGGGCGCCTACAATATGCCCTGGTCGGCGGTGCAGCGCTGGAAGCGCGGACCGTATCGCGACATCCTCGAACAGATTTGCGCCGAGAACAGCGAAAGCTTTTACGATTACGACGTCGTGCCGATCCCGCGGGCGGCCAAACCCGATTTCTGAGGGTATGATCTCCAAACCGAACGCGTTTCAACGGGGTGTCTTATGATCCTGGGCCTGCAACCATTCACCTTCGTACATGTCTTGATCAGCCTGGTCGGGATCGTGTCCGGCTTGGTCGTGTTGTTCGGTCTCTTGACTGCGAAACGGCTGGAGGGATGGACCTCGATCTTTCTCGTAACCACGGTCGCGACCAGCGTGACCGGATTCGGGTTCCCGATCGACATCATTTTGCCGTCCCATATTGTCGGGATCATATCCTTGGTCGTGCTGGCGGTTGCGATCATCGCCCGCTACGCGTTTCGCCTCGCCGGCCCGTGGCGCGTGGTCTATGTGCTCGGCGCCGGCATTGCCCTCTATCTCAATGTGTTTGTGTTGGTCGTGCAGCTCTTCCAGAAGGTCCCGGCGCTGAAAGCTCTGGCGCCGACGCAGTCCGAGCCGCCATTCGCCATAACACAGGGCGCTGTGCTCGTGGTCTTCGTCGTGCTTGTCATCGCGGCGGCGGTTCGGTTCCGCCCCACCAGAATGATTCACGCGCATCGTTAGTCCACTTCACCGGCACTCTAGGCCCTGCGCTGCAATCAATCGGTAGGTACCGGAAATCTGGCGTCCGGCCGCTTGAGCTCTCTCGTTTGGGCGCCTTCGAGAACCAATGAACGTACAATCTCCTCCATGGACCTGCCGTCTTGCCAGGCCAGCTGTCGCAAGCGCTGCACGCACGCATTGTCCAGATTTCGAATTGTGATTTCGTTCATGACTCACACCCGTGTTTTGTTTCGTTCGCCGCCATAGCAAAGAGGAATTGTTTCGGTTCATCCTCTGAATTGACTGACGTCGTTCACGGCTGGCCGCAAACGCTCCCTTGATCGCGCAACTGTTCGCATGCTTAGGAGTGAAAGATTAGGCGTCTTACCGCTCCGGTCATCTCTCCGGCCAGATAGGAGCGGGACGGATTCAGCACCGCAGGAAAGTCATCAGGATGCTCGTCGGTCTCCAGGCCTGCGAGAATGAGACGGCGCAGACTCTCCTCCAGCGGAAGGCCTTGTTCCCAGGCCCGTCGCTTCAATCGAACCAAGATTGCATCGTCCAAATCGCGAATGGTGATCTGTGCCATGTTACGCCCTTATGTTTCATGATGGATAGGCACGGCCCCGCTGCAGAAAATCATACGGCAAGAATCGCGATTCCGGTCATCAACTTATTTTAACACTTGACCCTTACGGCTTAGCCGAAGATGCGATTCGCCAATTTGCACGCGCCTGATCAAGGACGTCCATTTTTTGTCACGACCGCTTTTTTAGAAAGTAGTCGATGATGTCGCTCATGGCGGCGCCGGCTAAGGCAAGGCGAACGCGTTGAGGCCCGAGCTGACGATAACGACATATTGCTTGCCGTTGCGTCCCATAAAGGTCATCGGATTGGTGTGACCTTCGGTATCGAGCGTTGTTTGCCACAACACTTTGCCGTTCTTGGAATCGAAGGCGCGGAATCGCTTGTCGATGGTGCCCGCGATGAACACCAGGCCTCCGGCGGTCGCCATGGGCCCGCCTTGGCCGAAGGCGCCGGTGTTGTGGATGCCCTTGGCCTCCATCTCGTCGCTGGTTCCTAAAGGAACCCGCCATGCGACGTCCCCCGTGTTGGCGTTGACCGCCATCAGCTCGGCCCATGGCGGCTGCTGACAGGGCAATTGATTCTTCGGATCCCAGAAGCGCGCATTGAACGAGCCCTGACCGAGCGGGCTGAAGCGGCGATATGCCACCTGATCGCCGTCTGGACTCTTGTCCAGACGCCCCATCCCCGCGACATTGCGCGAATTCACGAACACATAGCCGAGCGCGGAATCGACCGAGACACCGCCATAATTGGGACCGCCCTGCTGGCCGGGGAAGATGAGGCGGAATTCCTTGCTGCTGTAAGGCGTGTAGGAACCAAGGCTGTGGATGCCGCCGATCCTGGCGACGAGATCGCGGCAAAATTTTTCATGCTCCGGCTCGCCGGTGAAAATCTCGGCGGCTGTCATGCCCTGACGAGTGAGTGGCAGGGGCTTTGACGGGAAGGGCTGCGTCGGCGAGCTCTCCTCGCCCGGGACGTCGCTCTGCGGCACGGCGCGTTCTTCGACCGGATAGACGGACTTGCCGGTATCGCGATCCAGGAAAAACATCAGGCCCGGTTTGGAGACCGCCACGACGACCGGAATCCGTTTTCCGTCATGCGTGATTTCCATCAGCGACGGCGCGGCCTCGGCGTCATAATCCCACATGTCGTGATGGGTCAGCTGAAAATACCAACGCACCTTTCCGGTGTTGGCATCGAGCGCGACGATCGAAGACGAATACAAATTCTGTCCGTGGCGCGCGCCGCCGTAATATTGCGCGGCGGGTTGGCCGATGGGCAGGAATACCAGACCGCGCTCTTCATCGACGGTCGCGGCGCCCCAGGCGGCCGGCGATCCCGCTTTGATCCAATTGTCCTTGGGCCATGTCTCATAGCCCGGCTCGCCGGGATGCGGAATGGTGTGGAACGTCCATGCCAATTTTCCGGTGTGCAGATCCCAGGCGCGCACATCCATCGCCGGACCGTCGGGATCATCTTCTTTGCCTTGCGCGCCCGCGATGATCAGATTGCGGTAGATGACGCCCGGCGTGCTGATGTGATAGGGCGCGTCGGGAAATTGTTCGGTCACGCCGGGTCTGAGATCGACCACGCCCTTGTTGCCGAATCCGGGGACAAGCTTTCCGGTTTTCGCATCGAGTGCGATCAGCGCACCCTCGCTCGTGCCGACAAAAATCTGCGGTGGCGTGGCCCCATCGCCCTGCCAATAGGTCACGCCGCGAAGCGTGCCGCTCGCCTTGCCCAGATCATATTTCCACACCTCCTCTCCGGTCTCCGGTTCCAGCGCGACGATGTTGTGCTGGATGGTCGGCGTGTAGAGGAGACCGCCCACCATGATGGGCACAGCTTCGGTCGTGGAGGCCAACCGGTTCGCGGGATTGGCATCGCCTGCGCCGGCGATGCCATATTTCCAAACCGGTCTCAGTCTGGAGACATTGCTGGTGTCGATCTGCTTGAGCGGAGAAAAGCGCCGGCCGGTTACATCATAGCCATAGCCGCGCCAGTCTCCGGACGCGACGGCGGGCGCTTGTGCCGCCCCCGCGGTGAGTTGCGGCCAGAGCGCGGCGGTGCAAAGCAGGGCAGCCAGGATGCCGCCCGCGGCGAGCTGCTTGCGCGTGATGTTCGTCGAGGCAAGCTTGGACATGGTGACCCCTCCCGATCGGCTCTCTTTCGGAAACCATACTATCCTTCTCTCGGGCGCTTGGCATCGCGCCCCCCTTTTCGTTGCTTATCTTCCCCCTTGAGGGGGAAGATGGCCCGGAGGGAAAGGAAGGGGGACCCCGCCGCAACTCAAATCCGCCGTTTTGTGGTATGGATTGGGGTCTTTCCGAGGAAACAATGATGTCGAAACTTACGTCGATGAGCATCAAAGGGAAGTTCCTGCTGACGGGCGGCGCCTCGCTCATCTTGGCTTGCGCGACGCTCGCTGCGGGCGCAAGCGCACAATCATCCGCTTCCATACCCGATTTTTCCTCCAACGGTACGGCCTGGATCACCCCCAATGGCGGCGAGTTCATCGCCGTGCCGGGATCCCCGGGCCCCCTGCGTCAGGATCCTGCCCATCCCTTTGTGGGCAATGGTCAGGGCAAGCAGCCGACCTATCGCATCGCCGATCTGTCCAACCCCAATCTGAAACAATGGGCGAAGGATGTGATGAAGAAGGACAATGACGAGGTGCTGGCCGGAAAGATTGCCTTCACCGCGCGCCAGAGCTGCATGCCGGCGGGCGTTCCGGGCTACATGCTGTTCGGCGGCCCGTTCTATTTCGTCCAGTCGCCCAAGGAGGTGCTCATCCTCTTCGAGGGCGATCAGCAGGTCCGGCGCATCTCACTCGACGTGCCCCATTCCGCCAAGCCCAAATCATCCTGGTACGGAGAATCGGTCGGCCACTACGAGGGCGACACGCTCGTCGTCGATACTGTGGGCCTGAACGACAAGACCTTCGTCGACAATTATCGTACGCCTCATACCGACAAGCTGCACGTTACCGAGCGCTGGAAGCTGATCGATGACGGCAAGAACATGGAAGTCGCCATCACGATCGATGATCCTGACACCTACAATCAGCCCTGGCAGGCGATCCGGCGTTTCCGGCGCATGCAGGGAACGATGGGCGAGGAAGTTTGCGCCGAAAACAACACGCATTTGTTCGACTATCACATCCCGCAGGCGAAAACGCCGGACTTCTGAGAGGAGAAACCCATGCGGCGGCGCCTTTCGCTCGCGGCCCTGTGTTGCGGCTCGTTGCTCGCCGGGCCGGTGTCGAATGCAAAAGATGCCGCCCACATTCCCGATTTCTCCGGCATGTGGGGACGCAACGCGTTCGATTTGGAGGCCGTGCCGTCGGGTCCGGGCCCCGTGACGAATCTCCAACGTCTTGCTTCCGGCACGGGAGACCCCACGAGGCCGATTGCCGATTACCGTAACTCGCTGCTGAAGCCCGAGGCCGCCGAAATCGTGCGCCAGCGGTCCGAGCTTTCGCGCGCCGGCAAGGTGTTTCCCGACCCCTCCAATCAATGCGCGCCCTTTCCGCCGCCGTTTGTTTTCGCGATGCAATTGGGCGTGCAGATCTTCCAGAGCAAGGACGAGATCCTTTTCCTCTACAACCAGGACACCCAAATCCGCCGTGTCCGCATGAATGCGAAGCATCCCGCCCATCTCGTCCCGTCGTGGAAAGGGGATTCCGTCGGCCATTACGAGGGCGACACGCTGGTAGTCGACACCATCGGCGTCAAAACCGGCCGCGTTGCCGTCATCGACCGCTACGGCACACCCTTCAGCAAGGCGCTGCATGTGGTGGAACGCTACCGGCTGATCGACGCGAAAGACGCGGCTGCCGCACAGGAGCGGCACGAGAAAAGCGCAGGGAGGGTCGGCGCGATGCAAGTCGACCCCTCCTATGACAAGGGGCTTCAGCTCCAGCTTACCATTGAGGATCCGGTTTATCTCACCGCGCCCTTGCCCGCTCTCATCACCTATCGGCACACCAGCACGCCATGGCAGGAATTGCCCTGCGCCGAAAACACCACCGAATACTACACCGGGGAGCAAACCCCGATCCCGACGGCGGACAAGCCGGATTTCTGATTCCACGCTCTGAACGCAAACGGAGTAACCCCGCGATGAAAAAGACATTGCTCGCCTTCCTCGTGGCGCTGGCCACACCCGCATTCGCGCAACAAACCGCACCGGAGATCGCCTTCGACTCCGTTCCGGACTTCGTCAAGCTTCCGGACGGGATGAATTTCGGCGAGGTCCCGGGCGTCTCGGTGGATTCCAAAGGCAATGTCTATGTCTTCACGCGCTCGAACAGCGCCAGCGGGCCGGCCTATGCGCCCACCGCGGCACAGCTGCTCGAGTTCGCGCCCGACGGCAAATTCCTACGCGAGATCGGCAAGGGCCTTTACGCCTGGTCCTTCGCCCACAGCGTGCGCATCGACAAGGACGACAACATCTGGGCCATCGACAAGGGCTCGGACATGATCGTCAAGTTCAACCAGGCTGGGCGCATCATGTGGGTGTTCGGCCGCAGGAAAGAATCGGCGGAAAGCGAGACCAAACCGTGGGAGCATGTCGATCCGCCACTGGCAGCGCAAGACGGACTGTTCCGTCAACCCACCGACGTCGCCTGGGATTCCAACGGCAACATCTACATCACAGATGGCTACATCAATTCGCGCGTCGCCAAATACGACAAGAACGGCGACTGGGTGAAATCATGGGGCACCAAGGGCACCGGGCCGGGACAGTTCAACCTGCCCCACGCCATCGCGATCGACCGCAACAACAACATCTATGTCGGCGACCGCACCAACCGGCGCATCCAGGTCTTCGACACCGAAGGCAAGTTCCAGCGTATGTTCAGCATCGACGTACCGCCGGTTCCCGGAACGCATGCG
>JAXDMY010000079.1:0-5711 GCA_034665805.1 Alphaproteobacteria bacterium | reverse complement strand
CTGATCGACGCGACGCCGAAACACGCCATGCCGCCTTTCGCGCTGCCGGCACGCGAATTCATGGAGCGCGCCAAAGTGATCTGGGACGAGCTCGGTCTGCCGCAGCTCAATCCACAGCCGCCCTGGTACGGCTACTCGCTGGGCGATTGGACCGACAATTGGGACAATTGGGCAAAGCGCGCGGTGGAAGGCAAATGGGAAGAAACCGGGCGCGAGACCTTTGCCAACCGCAAAGGCGGCGTCATCCCGGAAACCCCCGTGCGATCGGTGACGGGCAAAGCGAAGAAGGCGGAGTAGCATGGCGGTGGATGAATATCGCGGCGAGAAGATCACTATCCGCAACAATGGTAAGCGCTGCATCCATTCGCGTTATTGCGTGCTGGGCCGGCCCGAGGTTTTCGTGCCCAATGTCGACGGGCCCTGGATCAAGCCCGACGCCTATCCCGCCGAGGCGGTGGCGGCTCAAATCATGCTGTGCCCTTCGGGCGCCTTGACCTTTCAGCGGCTCGATGGCGGGGCCGACGAGAAGCCGCCCGGGGTCAACACGTTGCGCATCTGGGAGAACGGTCCGCTGTTCTTCAACGCCGAGCTCGATGTGGCGGGCGATACGTCCAGCTTTCGCGCCACGCTCTGCCGCTGTGGCCAGTCGAAGAACAAACCGTATTGCGACCACAGTCATGTTGAGTCCGGATTTTCCGCAACCGGCGAACCCGAAAGCAAAGCCAGCGAACCTCTGGCGGTCCGCAATGGGCCCCTGAAGGTCACACCCCAGAAAGACGGTTCCCTGATGGTCGAGGGCGCGCTGGAGATCTGCACGGCAAGCGGACGGACGGTTTCGCGTGAAACCAAGACCTGGCTGTGCCGCTGCGGGCAATCGGGCAAGAAGCCCTTCTGCGACGGCACGCATAAGAAGGTCGGCTTTAAGGCAGAGTAGGGAAGTCCGGCTATTTCAGCGCGAATTTCGGGCGTGGACGCTGGTCCTGTGAAATCTCCGCGACGAGCTTGCGCAGAATCGCTTCGGCAAAAGCATCGTAACTCTTGACCGGGATGATGAAGGCGCCAGGGCCACCGATGACACTCTCGCGGAAATAGACGTCGAGGTCGGGCTCGACCGCGAGAATCGGCAGGCCGTTGATGCGGATGCCCATTTTCACGGCCTCGTCGCGGGCCTGCTCGGCTGGGCGGCCCAGATTGTTCGAGCCGTCGCCCGAGATGTCGATGACGCGCTTTGTGCCGCGATAGGGACTCGAGGTCAGCATCAGCACGGAAAAGTCGATGGCGCCGGACAGCGAGGTGCCTCCCCCGAAGATCTGACGAGGCGCAGCACTGATAAGCGCGGCGACCGCCTGGGCGCTCCGCTGATCCCTGACCACCGTCCAGGGCATCATGATGACGTGCAGAGTGGGGCCGGTCCATTGCACCATGGAGACCGCGATCGCCTGTTCGCTGCCATTGCGGATGGCGTTGAGCACACGCGGGTTGAGAAACGCCTTGGCATAGCCGTGCTTCTGCAGTTCGAAGCGGTCATCATCGACGCTGCCCGAGGCATCGACCGCCAGCACGATTTGGACATCGACGGGCTGGGAAGCCGGCGCCGGCGCGATGGGGCCGCGCAGCGGAATGCCGGGCTGCGGTCTCGCCGGAGCGGCTTGCACGAGTTGGGGCCTTATGGGCGACGCCGGTTGCGCCTCGGTGGGCCCCGCGAGGCCCAAAGCGAAGGCGAAGGCGGCAGCCCAGCCCAATCTCATGGAATGACCCATCAACGAACCCCTCCCGTCCGGTCGGGTTAAATTAGTCGGCCAGGCGCGCCGGGCAAGGAAATTCGCCCGTTTAGCCGATGATAGATGCGTAACCTGCATCCCGGACATTGCGGATTTCGTCCTGCCACCGGGGCGTATTTGGGGGTCGGATGATTTGCGTGCCGTGCCTCGGGGGATGTAGGACCTTCCCAAAGGCGCTGCGGCTAGGGACCGCGGATTTTTCGGGGGGATGATGGAAACGGACGCTTTTCGCATCGAGGAAGACACATCGCGGCGCTTCGCCACGCTGAGATTCACCCGCGGGGCCAGCGGCAACAAGATGAGCGCCGAAGAGATTCCGCTCGTCGGGCGCGCCATCCGCGAGGTGGGCAGCCGCAAAGAATTCAAGCTTGTGCTGGTGCGTGGCGACGGGCCGAATTTCTGCCAGGGCCGGCTCCCCGATCCCCCCGGCAAGACCCCGACCACCGCGCTCGACATCCGCAGCCGGATCACGCAGCCCATTCTCGACGTCTACGCAGACATCCGTGCGACGCCCGTGCCGGTGATCGCAATGGTGCAAGGCGAAGCGAAGGGTTTCGGCTGCGCCTTCGTCGCGCAATGTGACCTCGCGATCGCCGCGGACGATGCCTCGTTCTCGTTACCGGAGATGGATCATCATCTACCGCCCACGCTTGCCATGTCGGCGATGCTGCACAAGGTGCCGCCCAAACGCATGCTGCACATGGTTTATACACGCTCATCCATCGGCGCGGCCGAAGCGCTGGCGTTAGGCTTGTTGAGCGAGGTCGCACCGCGTGCCGCCCTTGATACGGCAGTGGAGAAGACACTATCGCGTCTTCTCGACCGCAACCGCGCCGCTCTGTGTGGCGTCAAGGAATATATCGGCGCGGCGCTTTACACCGATCCCAGCGGCGCCGCGCGCCTGGCCGCGAATCTTCTCGCCTGCGTGCTCTCCTCGCCGAGGGAGGAGTGATGTCAAGCGGCCGCTTGTTGTCGTGGATTGCGAAAGAACGCGCTATACGCATGGCGTGCCTGCGCGCCTCGTGGAGGAAATAGACAATGGCGAAAAACAGCCCGCCGCAGCGCCTGATCGTCGGTATCGCCGGGGCATCCGGGGTGATCTACGGCATTCGCGCGCTGGATATGCTGCGTCAGACCGGCATCGAGACGCATCTGGTGATGAGCCCTGCGGCCGAACTGACCATGAGCTACGAGACCGACGTCAAGCCCAAGGCGGTACGCGAGATGGCGACGGTGTTCCATCCCATCGGCGATGTCGGCGCGTCGATCTCCTCGGGGTCTTTCGCCACCATGGGGATGCTGATCCTGCCCTGCTCGGTCCACACGATGAGCGAGATCGCCCATGGCATCACGAGCAATCTTCTGTCCCGAGCCGCCGACGTGGTCCTGAAGGAGCGACGCCGGCTGGTGCTCGGCTTGCGCGAGACGCCGCTGCATAGCGGGCACCTGCGAACGATGGCGCAATTGTCCGACATCGGCGCCATCATCGCGCCGATCGTGCCGGCGTTCTATACGCGGCCCAAAACGCTGGACGAGATGATCGATCATTCGATCGGGCGGATGCTCGATCTTTTCGGCATCGATCTGGGGACCGTGCATCGCTGGAAGGAACCTTCGATCCCCAGTCCCAGCGGTATGCGCAAAGGCAAGCCTACGCGGGAGGTTTAGACGCGGCGATTATCCGCCGTCGAAGTCGCGGGCGATGACCGCCTTGGCGCGGAGCAATTCCGCGATGTCGTCTGCCGAGAGATCGAGCACATCCTTCAATACCGCTGCCGTGTCGGCGCCTAAGCCACGCGGATAGACGCGGCCTTCCGGTGCGGCGCGTTTGAATTTCATCGGGTTGCCGGTGACGGAAGCCTTGCGGCCGTCACCGCTTTGCAAATCCAGCACCATGTTGCGGTGGCGCAATTGCGGGTCCTTCATGACGCGATCCAGCGTGTTGACCACTCCCACGGGAATCTCTTCCGCCTCGAGAATGGGAATCCACTCATCGGCAGGGCGTGCGCGGAACGCCTCCTCCAGCATGGGCCACAGCACGTGCTTATGTTTGAGGCGGTCGCTGTTGGTCGTGAAACGCGGATCAGCGAGCCATTCGTCATGGCCAAGTGCGCGCGCAAGGCCTTGCCACATACGCTCGGTGTTCGCGGTGATGACGATGTGGATGCCGTCTTTCGCTTCGAAGGAGCGATAGGTGGGAATCGATTCGTGTCCGCGCCCCTGGCGGCCTGGCACCACGCCCGAATGCATGTAATAGGCGGCCTGATAGCACAGCATAGCCGCCTGGCAGTCGAGCATGGAGATGTCGATTGTATCGCCGAGGCCCGTCTGGTGCCGCCGGTTCAAGGCGGCGAGCACCGCGATGCCCGCGTAAAGCCCCGCCGCCAGATCGCCGATAGGGATGCCGGCCCTGACCGGCGCGCCGCCGGCTTCGCCGGTCAGGCTCATGCCGCCCGACAGCGCTTGCACGATCATGTCGTAGGCGGGCTTGTTGCGATAAGGGCCATCCTGGCCGAAGCCGGAAATCGAGCACCAGATCAGCGCGGGCTTCTCCTGACGCAAGCCCTCGGCCGACAGGCCCAGGCGCTCAAGCACTCCGGGGCGGAAATTCTCCATCACGATGTCGCAGGAAAGCGCGAGTTTTTTCACGAGTTCGCGGCCCGCATCCACTTTCATGTCCACCGCGATGCAGCGTTTGTTGCGGTTGATGCAAAGGTAATAGACGCTGTCCTCGCCGACGAAATGCGGCGGCACGACGCGAATGGGATCACCTTGCGGCGGCTCGAGTTTGATGATGTCGGCGCCAAGATCGGCAAGGATCTGCGTGGCGTATGGGCCGGAGAGAAACTGCGTCAGATCGAGAACGCGAATGCCCGCAAGCGGCCGGTCCTTGGCATTCGCAACCATGCCATCACCGCTGGAAAATGTGGATCGAGCAGGCGCCATGATCGAAGCCGGAAATCCCGCCGCCGGTGGCATGCGTCAGGCCGGTCTTGGCGCCTTGGATCTGACGGGGACCAGCTTCACCACGCAACTGGCGCACGATCTCCACCACCTGCGCCGCGCCGGTTGCGCCCACCGGATGGCCCTTGGCGAGCAGCCCGCCGGAGGGATTGATGGGAATGCGCCCCGAAAGACTGGTCGCGCCGCTCTCCAGCAGCGCCGCGCCTTCGCCGCGCGGACAAAAGCCGAAGGCTTCGTAATAGAGTAGCTCGGCGATCGAGAACGCGTCATGCACTTCGGCGACATCGATGTCCTGCGGCCCGAGCCCGGCTTCCTCGAAGGTCTCGGTCGCGCCGCGCACGGTGATTTCGGGCGAGGTCATGTCGCGAAAGCCCGCCATGAATCTGCCGCTGGTCAGATGCGACGCGCGCACTTGGATGGGATCGCTGCGGAATTGCCGCGCCACTTTGTCCGAGGCGAGGATGATCGCGGCCGCGCCGTCGCCGGTGGGGCAGCATTGCAGCAGCGTGAACGGGTCGGCGATCATGCGCGAGCCCATCACCTCGCTCACCGTCACCTCTTTGCGCATCTGCGCGTCGGGATTGAGCACACCGTTCCTGCGGTTCTTCACCGATACGCCGGCGATCTGTTCCGCACTTACGCCGTAATCATGCATGTAGCGTTGGGCGCGCATGGCGTAGAGCGCCGGCATGGAAAGGCCAAGCCGGACTTCCCAATCATCCTCATCGAGCGGCAGCGTGCCGCCGCCGAATTTGGTGAGCTTTTCCACCCCGATGACGAGGACGACGTCGTAAGCGCCCGAGCCCACCGCGATCACGCCTTGGGCGAGCGCGGACGAACTCGACGAGCAGGCGTTCTCGACATTGACGATGGGAAGCCCGGCGAGCCCGATGCGGCCCATGATGCGCTGCCCCACCATGGCGCCGCCGCGCGCCGTGCCGGAATAGACCGCCTCGATGCGTTTGC
>JAXDMY010000078.1:0-8714 GCA_034665805.1 Alphaproteobacteria bacterium | reverse complement strand
CCATGATCTCATCGCCGATCGATATCAGCTTTCGCCGCGCCGATTCCCGCTGCGCAGAAACGATGTACACGGCAAAACCGTTGCGGCCGGTGCCCTTCGCCTGTTCCAGCGCTTCCTCGGCGCGCAGCATCGCTTCCTGGCTGGTGCTGGCACTGCGCGGCAACCAGACGGCGCCGACCGACACGGTGGCCGAGACGCTGCCGGCGCGCGTTTCGATGATTTCGCCGCGCACCGCGGCATGCAGCCGCTCGGAAACGGCAGCTATCTCGCGCTCGCCGCATTCCGATAGAACCAAACCGAATTTATTTCCGGCCGTGCGGCCGATCACATCGGAGGTGCGCAGGGCTTGCGCGAGTCTTTGCCCTGTCGCGACAATGACCTCGTCCGCGACGTCGAAGCCATAGGTCTCGTTGATCACCGCAAGATCATCGATCGCCGCCACGACATAGGCGCAGGCGCGCCCTTCGCCGGTGGCGCGCAGGATAGCGCGCGAAAGCTCTTCGCGCAGCCGCGTGCGATTCAGATGGCCAGTCAGTTCGTCGCGGGTCGCCAGATAGGAAAGTCGAGTGAAGGCCTGCTTCTGTTGGGTGATCTCGCGCACCACGCCGGTAACGCGTTCGGCGCGGCCCTTGGGTCCCGGAGTTCTCACGCCGGAGATCTCGAACCATTCGCGCGACCCTCGGGTGGAGGCTTCGAATTCCATAGTGAAAGAGGAATCGGCGGGCGATACTTCGTTGGTCAGCCCCAGCAAACGCCCCATTGCGTGAGGGCCCAGCCAAGCCTGCAGAGCACCACCCGATGTCAAACGCTCAAGGTCCGGGTGGTGTCGGAGCGCCGCGGGGCCGCCGTCCCACTGGATCTGATCGTCATCTATCGTCCAATCGAAAGCCGATGCCTTGGCGCCAATCAGCGCCAGGCGCAGCCTCTCGGCATCTGTGCTCTGGCCGAGCGCTTCGAGGCGACCTTTAAGTGCATGTCTATTGGATTTGCCCGCCACCACAGCCCCTTGGGTTCGCGATCTTTGCCGCGCTTGATCACCACGAAGCTACCGGGAGGGGTTTAAAAAACTCGAAATTTTCAGGGCTTGGCAAGATCCGTAGCCAAGCGGCCTGGGACTTGCTTAAGTTCTGGTTATGAAATTGGACCGCATTCATCCGGGCGTTTACACGACAGGCCGTGCGCTTGTCGTTCGATGCGTGGAAAAATCCGGTGGCTCCAGCAGCTTAAATGGAAAACACGAACGGCGTGCGACGCGGAGCGTGACGCATTCGGCGCGCCGCAGCCGAGCAGACGTGTCCCGATTTGATACGGATAACTCGTCCGCTCCGGCCCGAAATGGCATGCAAGCGGGCTTTGTGGCGCAGGTTCTTGGGCAGGTGCTGGAAACCAAACCGGAGAGTCCCATGTTCGCCGCCCGCGTCTATGCGCGCAGCGCCCGCAATCCCAAAGACGGGCGGCTCATTCGCGTTTTGTGAAGCTCAGCGTGGAGCCGCAACGCGATCGGCGGCGGGAAACTGCAGGACTGCCGCGCCGAGCACCGGACCGTAATCCCTCGCCTGCAGGATGACCACCACGCCATCATGCTTGGTCTTGGCGAGGTTGAGCGGCAGATCAATCTTCATCGCTTCGCCGTTCCATTCGCCGGCGCGTTTCAGATCACGAACGACATTGGTGTAGGTGAGCAAATGATTGCGGTTCTCGCCCTGCTCCACATTGACCGCACCCTGCGCCAAAGTCCGCATCACCCAGATCGTCGCGAGGGTTTTCGATTTCGACTTCGACGCCGGGATGGCAATTTCCACCCGCCCCGAGGAAGTGCCAATGACAATGGGGATACCCGCATCATCGGCGTTGCGCGAGGACGTGAGAGCGGCGAGCACGCGATCGCGCTGGTTGCCGACCACGTCGAGCCTGCCGTCAATGATCATCTGCGGCGTGTAGATGCCGGAGCGGTTCATTTCCCTGGCGTAGGACTTCTGGCGCTGCGTATTGGCGTCGGTGGCGTAGGTGTCCTTCCAACCCAGCATGTCCCAATAGGTGATAGGCAAAGAGAGCGCGATCACATCCTCGCGTTTGGCGAGTTCCGTCACAAGCCGGTCGGCCGCGGGACAATCGCTGCATCCCTGGCTGGTGAAAAGCTCCACCACGATGGGGCGCTGCCTATGCTGCCCTGCCCACGCGCCGGTGACGACGGCGATGGCAAAGAAAGCCCCCAGGGAGACAAAGCGTGTGCGCATAGCAAAACCATAGGCTCAACGCGCACATTGCCCAAGAGGGTCTTGAATCACGTTGGGTTGACCGTTTTCCCGCCTTTTTGAAAGCCGGCGAGCGGGTCGCGACCCTTTCGAAGGTCTCAGCCGCCAGACACGCCGAATTGACCAAGCCCAAGGGCCAGCCCAGGGGGCGGCCCATGGGTAAAGGGAGCAGGTACGCCCGCTAAGCGGCCAGCAGGTTCCTTAAGACGTGCTGGAGGATGCCCCCGCTCTTGAAATAAGCGATCTCGTCGACCGTATCGATACGGGCGACCAGCGGCATGGCGACGGTTCGCCCATCCGGATAGGTCACCTTCGCGGTAACCTTCTTGCGGGTGCCACCGGCGGCTTCCTGCACTGGGATGTCGATCGCTTCCTTCCCGGTCAAGGCGTAATCGCGGCGCGTCTTGCCGTCGGCGAACTCCAGCGGCATCACACCCATGCCCACGAGATTGGAGCGGTGGATGCGCTCATAGCTTTCGGCGATGACCGCGCGCACACCCAAGAGCCGCGGGCCCTTTGCCGCCCAATCGCGCGACGAGCCTGCGCCATATTCCTTGCCGGCGACGATAATGGTGGGCGTATCAGCGGCCTGATATTTCATGGCTGCGTCATAGATGGACATTTCCTCGCCCGAAGGAGCGCTGACGGAATAATAGATCGTGTTGCCGCCTTCCTTGCCGCCCAGCATCTCGTTCTTGATCCGGATATTCGCAAACGTGCCGCGCATCATCACCTCGTGATTGCCGCGGCGTGCACCATAGGAGTTGAAGTCCGCGGGCTGCACGCCGTGCTCCATGAGATATTTGCCGGCCGGCGAATCCTTCTTGATGGAGCCCGCCGGGCTGATGTGATCGGTGGTGATGGAGTCGGCGAAGATCCCGAGGATACGCCCCTTGGAAATATCCGTGATCGCCGAAGGCTTGAGTCCCATGCCTTCGAAATAGGGCGGGTTCTTCACATAGGTTGAATTCGTCGGCCAGCGATAGGTCTTGCCGGAATCCACCTTGATCTTCTTCCATGACTTATCGCCGGTGAAAACATCGGCATAGCGCGCCCGGAACATTGCGGGCGTCACCGATTTTCTCACGGTCTCGGCGATCTCTTTCGGACTCGGCCAGATCTCGTTGAGATAGACCGGCTCGTTGTCGTCGTCATAGCCGATCGGCTCTTTGGTCAGATCGCCGTTCAAATTGCCGGCCAGCGCGTAAGCCACCACCAGCATCGGCGAGGCGAGATAGTTCGCCCGCACCTGAGGATGGACGCGGCCCTCGAAATTGCGATTGCCGGAAATGACCGCCCCCACGACGAGGTCGCCCTCGGTCACAGCCTTGGCGATCGGATCGGCAAGCGGTCCCGAATTGCCGATGCAGGTGGTGCAGCCATAGCCGACCAGGTTGAAGCCCAGTTTGTTGAGCGGCTTGTCGAGGCCCGAACGGGCAAGATAATCGGTGACCACCTGGCTTCCGGGCGCGAGCGAAGTCTTCACCCAGGGGCGCACCTGCAGGCCGCGCTTGATCGCATTCCTGGCGAGCAGCCCGGCGCCCAGCATCACATAGGGATTGGAGGTGTTGGTGCAGGAGGTGATGGCGGCGATCACCACATCGCCATGGCCGATGGAGAGCTCGGTGCCTTCGATCTTTACGCGTTTCATGGCGTCGTCTTCCTTCTTGAAGACGTCGATCAGGGCTGAAGCAAATTCCTCGCCCACTTTAGACAGAGACACGCGGTCCTGCGGCCGCCGCGGCCCTGCGAGGGATGACTCCACGGTAGAGAGATCGAGATGCAGCGTATCGGTGAAGGCGGGCTCTTCGCTCTTTGCGGTATGGAACATGCCCTGCGCCTTGGCGTATTTTTCCACGAGCGCGATCTGCGCGGCCTTTCGTCCGGTTGCTTTGAGGAAACGCAGCGTCTCCGCGTCCACCGGGAAAAAGCCGCAGGTTGCACCATATTCCGGCGCCATGTTTCCGATTGTGGCGCGATCTTCGAGCGGCATGTCGGCGAGCCCCTCGCCGTAGAATTCGACGAATTTGCCGACCACGCCTTTCTTGCGCAGCATCTGCGTGACGGTGAGCACCAGATCGGTCGCGGTGCAGCCGGGGCGAAGCTTGCCGGTGAAGCGCATGCCGATGACTTCGGGAATAAGCATGGAGATGGGCTGGCCCAGCATGGCCGCTTCGGCCTCGATGCCTCCGACGCCCCAGCCAAGCACGGAAAGACCGTTGATCATGGTGGTGTGGGAGTCGGTGCCGACCAGCGTGTCGGGATAGGCGTATTCGACGGTGGATTTCCCCTCTTTGACCTTATCGGTCCACACCGTCTGCGCCAGATATTCGAGATTGACCTGATGGCAGATGCCGGTGCCCGGCGGTACGACGCGGAAGCGGTTGAAGCCCTGTTGGCCCCAGCGCAGGAAGGAATAGCGCTCGCCGTTGCGCTCATATTCCATGGCCACGTTCTTCTTGAACGCCCCCTGGCCGCCGTTGAAATCGACTTGCACCGAATGGTCGATGATGAGATCGACGGGTGCCAGCGGATTGATCTTCTCCGGATCGCCCTTCAGGGCCTTCATGGCATCGCGCATCGCAGCAAGATCGACCACCGCAGGCACGCCGGTGAAATCCTGCATCAGTACCCGCGCCGGCCGGTAGGCGATTTCGCGGTCCGAGGTGCGCGCTTTGAGCCAGCCCGCGACCGCTTTGATGTCGGCGGCCGTGACCGTGCGGCCATCTTCGTGCCGCAGCAGATTCTCGAGCAATATCTTGAGCGAATTGGGTAGGCGGGAAATCCCGGCTAGGCCGTTCTTCTCCGCCGCTTTGAGGCTGAAATAGGTGTAGGTCTTGGTGCCGACGCTGAGCTTGCGCCGCGCTTTGAAACTGTCGAGGCTGGACACGTTATCTCCCGCTGAGCCGATATGGTGAATCGGGCGCGGACATTAGGTCCATTTGTGAGCCAAGGCTACAAGCGACGTCGCTGACGATTAACCGTTCGTATCGCGGACCCCGTTGGCGTCCATATTCTTGCCACCTTCAAGGTGTTCACTCTCCGCCGGGGTACGTATCTGACGGGGGCGGGAGTGGCCAATGGGCCGGCTCTGAACCCAATTGCGCGAGAATTAAGGCCGTGAGGCTGCTTGTTTCATTCGCATCTGTTTTGGCACTGCTCGGCGGTGTGGGTTTTGCTGTTGCCGCACAGGACGGTCCCCCCTCACGCCTGATCGGCGCTTCGCAACCCCTTCCCCGTGACGGAACCTATGTAGCGGACGACCGGCTGACCTTCGTGGTCGATCGTCGCGGGGACTCGGTCAGGTTGCGTTTCGACGGCGGCGATGAAGTGTTTTATCTTTCGAGCGAGGCCGCTCCGATGGGCGGCCGGGTGCTGAAATACGATACCGGCGCGGTCGCCCTCAAAGTGACGGGCTGGGGTGGAGTCACCCTCTACACAGCAGCGGACAAGAACGGGCTGCCCGCGGAATTCAGCGACATGTCGCAGAACGTCGATGTGCCGCCAATCGGCGAGAAGGACGTGAAACCCTTCGCCGCCAAATTGGCGCAAGAGCTTTCGTCGCGTGAGGATTTCGCCTTGGGCTTCGCCGCCGATTGGGACGCGGTCGGCAAGTCGGACGCGTTGCGCACGCTGGCTTGCGACGCCATGCGCAATGCAACCTATGCGCTCGAGAGTGTGGCCAAGACAGCCAAACGTGTCCGTTTGTTCGATCGCATCCACATCGTCAGGGTCGTTCAGGGCGCCAAAGCGGGGGTGACAGTGGAGAGGGGCATTCTCTTGATCACCATTGCGCCGCAGATGGGTCCCTCGGCGCGGCCCTCGTCTCTGGCCATAGCGCGGGCTATGCAGGCGGTGCTCTGAGCGCGTTCCAGCTAGGCGACCAGCCCTACTTGGCGACTGAAACCCGAGATACTGCCGGCGGGGATATAGGCCCGGGGTGCGACTCCTCCGCGGTCATGAGGGCCTCCCGCTTTCGAGGAACGGATTGGGTGCGCCCTTGCCGATCATCGCTATGAACCCGGCCGCCACCCCACGCGCATCGGCCAGCGCATCGTGCTTGCGCCCTTCGAACACGGCGCCGGCAGCCTCTGCCACATCGCAGGCGCGTTTGCCCTTGAGATCGACGCCCTGCGCCGTGAACCAGGGGACGGCGTTGGAGTAGGACGGAAGGGGAAGCGCGTGCTCCCAGCCATAGAGCTTCAAATTGCCGGCGAGGATCAAATCATCGCGCCCATGCGCCCAGGCATGGCTCGCGGCCGTGAAATCGAGAAAAGCGCGATAGGCCGTAATGAAATCGACGCCCCGCGCGGCAAGCTGCTCATTGTCAATTCCGGTGAGCGCCACCAGATAGTCCGACAGAATGGGATTCACCCGCGGTTTCACCAGCATCTCGAAGGCGCCCACCTCTTTGAGGCTCGCCGCGTCGACCTTGACGGCGCCGATCTGCACGACTTCGGTCAGCTCCCCCGGACGCGTCCAGCGCGAATCCATGGAGCCTTCCCAGGCGGTGAATTCGAGGTCGAAGATGACGACATGGGCCGGCTTGCCGAATCTCGCCGCCCGATGCGGCTGCTCCTTGGCCGGCAACATGCTAGAATTCATTCGTCTTTCTCGCCTTTCCCGTCTTTCCCTTCGAGTGTGCACACCCTTTCCTAAGTTCTTAAAGGTTTAATTGCCTCTCCTTCACAAGACCGCGTGGGAGAGAGGCTCACATAGCTCGGACATCCGGCATGATCGAGACAGCACACGGTACCGCGCCCGACGAGGCGAGGCTGGATGCGGCCGAAGCGGCCGCCCATCTCGCCGTGAGCACGCGTCTGATCGGCGCCGGCGATCCTGAGCTTGCTTCGTTCTTCACGAGCTTCACCCGCTACGCCTCCCCTGAGGATCTGATCCACTACACCGGCGCGGAATTGGCGGCGCTGGTGAAGCTTGTCTTCGCGCGGATGGCGCGGCGGAATCCCGGCGCCTCTCTGGTCGATATCTTCGCCCCCTATTCCGAGGACCCGGGTTTTGCCCGCGACGAGACCATCATTGTCGCGGTGAATGACGATATCCCCTTCCTCTACGATTCCTGCACCGCCGAAATTCGCGCCCAGGGCTTTCGCATTGCCGCGGCCTTCCACCCGGTGATCGCGACCGCCCGTGACGCCGCGGGTGCGCGAAAGGCGAACGGAACAGCGCTCAAAGAAAGCGTCATGGTGCTCGCCTTCGACGGCGAGGTCGACAAAACCCTGGTTGAAGGACTCCGTTCCGGCCTCCTCAAAATTTTTGCGGACGTACGCGCGGCGGTGCGCGATTGGAAGCCGATGCTGGTGCGCCTCGCCGAGACGGCCGCCGGCCTCAAACGGAATCCGCCTCCCGTCGACGCCGAGGAACTCGCAGAGAATCTCGCCTTCCTTGAATGGCTCGCGGCGGATTACTTCACCTTTCTAGGTTGCCGCGATTATGTGTTCTCGTCCGACGGAGACGGAAGGCTTGATCCGGTGCCCTCGAGCGGGCTTGGACTGCTTGCCAATCCCGAGATGCGTGTTGTCCGCCGAGGCACAGACCGCTCGAAACTCACACCCGACGTGCGGGACTTCCTGACTCAACCCGCGCCCCTCATCATTACCAAATCGGCGCTGCGCTCGACGGTTCACCGCCACGTGCACATGGATTATGTCGGCGTGAAGATCTTCGATACGAAGGGCAAACTCATTGGCGAGCGCCGCTTCGTCGGCCTTTTCACCTCAACGGCCTACAGCCAATTGCCGGCCTCGATTCCGTTGCTGCGCCGCAAGACGGCCCAAGTGCTGGCGGCATCGGGCCTGCCTGCCGCGAGCCATGACGGCAAGTCGCTGCAGCATATCCTCGACACCTTCCCGCGCGACGAGTTGTTCCAGATTTCCGAGAATGAGCTTCTTGCCACTGCCCTCGGAATCCTCAATCTCGGCGAACGCCCCAAGGTGAGGGTGTTCCTGCGTTTCGACCGCTTCGACCGCTATGTCTCCGCCCTCGTCTATGTGCCGCGCGAGCGCTACAGCGGCGCGGTGCGCGAAAAGATCCACGGCATCTTGGCGCGCGCGTTCAATGGACGCAAATCCGCGGCGACCCCGATGTTGGACGACGAAGCGCTGGCGCGCATCCACTACATCGTCGGGCGCAATCCCGGCGTTCGGCCCGAGGCGGACGTCAAGGAGCTGGAAAACGAAATCCGCGCTGCGATCCGAAACTGGGACGATGGTCTGGCCGATGCGATGCGGCGCGAATATGCCGAGACGACAAGCAGCGTTGCGCGGCGCTATGCCAACGCCTTTCCCGCCGGCTATCGCGAGCGCTTCACGCCGGAGGAGGCCGTCGAGGATATCGGCCGCATCGACGCGGTGCTCAAGGGCAACGGCGCGGGCGGCGCGCTTACGGCACACGCCTATGGACATCTGGACGACGCGGCCGATGCGGTGCGCCTTAAGCTTT
>JAXDMY010000077.1:0-2981 GCA_034665805.1 Alphaproteobacteria bacterium | reverse complement strand
CGCGATTCATTCCGAGCCCTCGGTGGTATCAGGTGCATTGAATCGCGCTTTCAGCGCTTGTTAATCATCCCTTCAGGATTCCTGGGGCGATGCCCCAGGCTTATTTGAAAGCGCGCCTTTGGCGCTTAATGCCGGCAACGGAGTGGGAATTTCTACAGCTCGAAAACCGTCCGCAAACGCCTCAGGAAAGAGGACCGATATTCGGTTTCCTTTTTCTCGTCGTGCGGTGCGGCGGTATCCTTCACGATTCCTTCGCCCTCAAGTTTGCGCTTCGCGAGCAGCTCGCTGAGCGCGCTCAGGTATTCGGGCGACTCCCGGAGCACCTCCGCCATGACCGGCTTGCTGATTTCAAGGACTTCGCAATCGTTCTCGGCGCGAATCGTGGCTGAGCGCGGCTCGCCGGTAAGCAACGCGAACTCGCCGAAACAATCGCCCTGCCGCATGGCGCCGACGCGCACGGCGGTCCCGTTCCTGGCCACGGAAACCGCGGCGGTGCCACGCAGCATCACGAACATGGAGTCGCCCGGCTCGCCCTCCTGGATCAGGCGCTCGCCCCGGCCGTAGCGATGGATCTGCGAATTTTGCAGGACGTTCTCGAGCTGCGCGTCGTTCATGCAATCGAAGAGCGCTTCGCCGCGGAGGATCGCCCGCGCCTCGGCCCGGCTATCACCGATCCGCTTGGGGCCGCGGTGGAGATGGAGGGTGCGGATGGGGAATGGAATGGTGATCTGCTGGCGCTTGAATTCGTACCAGATATTGGTGCGGATGGCGTCGCAGACGTCGTTGTATTCACGGTGGTTTCCCATCGAAAACTTGATCTCGTAGATCACCGCCGAATCCGCGAAGTCCATGACAAAGACTTTCGTGGGCGGATCGGGCAACACACCTTCCGCCATCGAAGCCGCGCGATGGAGCGCGTCCTTCACCCGGTTTGGTGGAACGTCATAATCAACGCCCACTCGCAAACGCATGGCATGGACCTGGGTGGGGTAATGAAGATTGACGATCGTGTTACGCGCGATCTGGTAGTTCGGGATGTCGAGGTAGATGCCGTCATTGGTCCGGAGCCGGGTCGACCGCCAGTTGATCTCCATCACTTCCGCGAACCGATCCTGGATATGAAGCCAGTCGCCGACCTTGTAAGGCTTGCTGATTTGGAGGGCGATGCCCGAGATGATCCCGCCAAACAGATCCTGGGTAGCAAAGCCGAGGACGATCGCGGCAATGCCGGAGCCGGCGAGCAAGCCCCGTAATTCACTCTGGGCGTGATAGCCCAGGCTCAAGACGAGGAGCAGCGCGATCAGGTAGATGAAGAGAGCGACGACCTGGCGGAGGAAATGCGGGATGGTCGTGCGCCGCTTTTTTTCCCAATAACCATCCCAGAGATAACGATCGAGGAGCGCGACGAAGAAAGCGGTGCTGAGAAGAAAGACGGCGGCGCCGACGTGGTTTCGCCAGTCCGCCTCGACGCCGTAGAATGACGTGGCGGCGTAAAACGCCAGCGTCAGGCAGAAAAGCTGGAAGAGAATGCCAAGGCGCACGCCCGCCCGCCGCTTGAGCAGGCGGCCGACGGTGAGTGCGGCGAAATACGTCGCGATGAAGATGATCGCCGTCACGGCGGCCTTCTGGGTCTGGATAAATTGCAACATCGGCAGCGCTAGATTAGCAGCGCGCAACCGAGTGCGACAAGTTCCGTCGCACAGGGAGGCGCTATCAACGCGTGTCATCCCGAGGCTGGCGAAGCGCGCCGAGGGACCTCACGGGCGCTCTTGCGCTACCGCGAAACTTCGCGCGTCTCCGGCAGGGGTCGCGTGATGTTTGCCGGGAGGCGCAGTTTGCAGTTGAGAGGTCCCTCGCCGTCTGCGCGGCTTGGGATGACAGCTACAGCTTTGGCGCGATAATGAGCCACGCCCAGCCGGCGAGAAAGCAAAGGCCGCCGAGCGGGGTGATCGCGCCGAGCCAGCGCGCATTGGTCAGCGCCATCGTGTAGAGGCTTCCGCTGAACAGGAGGATCCCGGCGGCGAGAAACAGGTAAGCCGCGCGGTTACCGCCGCCATACAAGGCCAACGCAAGCAAAGCGACGGCGTGCACCAAATGATAGAGCACGGCCTTGTTCCAGGCATCGAGCATACCGCCGGCTTGCAGCGTCGTCTTGAGGGCGTGGGCGCCAAACGCACCCAGAGCTACCGCCAAAAAACAAAATGCCGCAGCGATCCGGAGAAGCGCGAGCCGGTTCATTTACCTCCGAAAAATTTCCGGAACGATTGGAAAAGGCGGTTGGGGATCGTCGTCGCCTTCTGCCCCAGGTCCTCGAGCTTCTGGGCGAATTGCGTTTGGGTGCCGCCGTGGATCTCGCATGCGACCGTGGGCACCTTGTCGTCGGGCAACGTGATCTCATAGGCGGTGCCGGCGGCATTGCATCCGCTTGTCGCCAGATGGTTCGAGATGGAACAAACCACGGCGCGGGAAAGCGGCATTGTCGCCTGGAGCGGATTCGCCGGGTAACGTTGGGCTGCTTTCGTCATGACCTGGGTCCAGACCGGGAGAGCGAGCGCGGCTCCGTAACCCCGCGGCATGATCGTCTGCGGCTGGTCAAAGCCGACCCAGACGCCGCAGGTAATCGCATTCGTGTAACCGACGAACCAGGCATCCTTATAATCGTTCGTTGTCCCGGTCTTCCCGGCGGCCGGCAGCTTAAAGCCCAGCGACTTCGCGCTCGCAGCCGTCCCGCTCACCAGTACCTGCTCCATCAGTTCCGACGTCATCCAGGCGGCACTCGCCTCGAGCGCGGGGACGCTTACGTGCGCCGCGCGATAAATCGGATTGTGGTCGGCGTCGTCGATCCGCTCGATGATGTAAGCCTGTTTGCGAACGCCGGCATTGGGAAAAACCGTGTAGGCCGCGGTAAGATCTTTCAGGTCCGTCTCGAACGAGCCGATGTAGATCGCAGGGCCGTGCGGAATGTTTTGGCCGAGTCCAAG
>JAXDMY010000076.1:0-18398 GCA_034665805.1 Alphaproteobacteria bacterium | reverse complement strand
CCCTGCCGCCTCATCCTGAGGAGCGCGCGCAAGCGCGCGTCTCGAAGGACCGGCGGCAGGGCTCCTCAGGATGAGGATCCTTTTCATGGCGCGATCCGGTCGAGGCTGCCCATATACGGCCTCAGCGCTTCGGGGATCAGGATCGAACCGTCCGCCTGCTGATAATTTTCCATGACCGCCACCAGCGTACGCCCCACCGCGAGTCCCGATCCGTTCAGCGTGTGCACGAAACGCGTGGCCTTCTCGGCTTGTGGGCGATAGCGCGCATTCATGCGCCGCGCCTGGAAGTCCCCGCAATTGGAACAGGACGAGATTTCCCGGAACGCGTCCTGGCCGGGCAGCCAGACTTCGATGTCATAGGTTTTCTTGGCCGCGAACCCCATGTCGCCGGTCGAGAGCACGATCACGCGATGATGCAGCGAGAGCCGCTTCAGCACCTCTTGGGCCGCATCGGTCATGCGCTCATGCTCCTCGGCGGATTGTTCCGGCGTGGTGATGGACACCAGCTCCACCTTGGAGAATTGGTGCAGACGGATCATGCCGCGCGTGTCCTTGCCCGCCGCGCCCGCTTCGGCACGGAAGCACGGCGTGCACGCGGTGAAACGCAACGGCAACTGCTTCTCGTCCAGGATCTGCTCGCGCACCAGATTGGTCAGCGGCACTTCAGCCGTTGGAATAAGGAGATAATTCGTCGCCCACCGTTCGTATTGCGCTTGCATATCACCGAGCGTACGAACTACGGAATCGAGACTTTCTGTTAACTCGATGGCGGGAATAATCTTCGCTGGAGCTGCTCCTTCCTTAATACTCAATGCAAGAAAGAGGTCGTCCTTGAATTTCGGCAATTGTCCGGTTCCGAACATTGCGTGATCGCGCACGAGTAGCGGCGGGGACACTTCGGTGTAGCCGAATTGCTCCGTATGCAGATCGAGCATGAATTGCGCGATGGCGCGCTCGAGCCGCGCAAGACCCTTCTTCAGAACGACAAACCGCGCGCCCGACATCCGCGCCGCGGCTTCGAAATCCATCTGGCCGACGCCTTCGCCCAGTTCGTAATGTTCTTTCGGCTTGAAAGGGATTCCCGGCTTCTCGCTCCAGCGGCGCAGCTCGACATTGGCGCTCTCGTCGGGACCCACCGGCACATCCGCCGCGGGAAGATTCGGGATTTCCGCCAATTTCTTGTCGAGCTGTTCCTTGAGCCTGCGCTCTTCTTCCTCGCCTTTTTGAATCTCGTCCTTCAGTCCCGCGACTTCGGCCATCAGAGCGCTCGCCTGCGCCTCGTCTTTCTTGGCCTTGGCGTGCCCAATGAGCTTGGACGCTTCGTTCCGCCGCGCCTGCGCTTGCTGCAGCTTTGTCAGCACAGCGCGCAATTCCACATCCGCCTTGAGGACATCCCCGCTCATAGGCGCAAGCCCGCGCCGCTTCAGCCCTTCATCAAAGGCTTGCGGGTCGTCGCGAATGGATTTGATGTCATGCATGGGGTGTAGAAACCGGAATCGAGCCGGGCCGTTCTGGCATGAGCGGCCGTGACGCGCAAAGATAAACTATCAACGGCACCACGGAGGAAACCATGTCCGAGGACGAACGCGCCATCCGAAGGGCAATCCAGAAATGGATGGACGCCAGCAAAGCCGGCGATACCGCCACCGTGCTGAGCCTGATGGCCGAGGATGTCCTGTTCATGGTTCCGGGCCGGGAGCCGTTCGGCAAGGAGGCCTTCGCGAAAGCCTCCGAGGGCATGAAGGATGTGCAGATGGACGGCCTCACCGACATCCAGGAGGTCACAGTCCTGGGCGATTGGGCATGGACGCGTGTCCTTCTCACGGTGACCGTCACTCCGCCAAATGCAAAGCCGATGCGGCGACGCGGTTACACGCTGTCGATATGGCGCAAACAGTCGGGCAGCTGGGCGATTCACCGCGACGCAAATCTGCTGGCGGCGGAATGATTCTTCCTTCCCCCCTTGAGGAGGAAGGTGTCCGCCGAAGCGCAGTGCGCGAAGGCGGGCGGAAGGGGGGTTACGTCGGCTGGATATTGCGTCCGGGTTCGGCTGCGGCTTTTTCTTCGGCGGCGCGCTGTTTCTCGATCAGCTTTACGCACAGAATGGAGATCTCGTAGAGCCCGACCAGCGGAAAGGCGAGGCTCAACTGGCTGAACACGTCGGGCGGCGTCACCACCGCAGCCACCGCAAAGACGCCGACGATGGCATAGCGCCGCGCTTTCTTTAGCCCAGCGCTCGTTACGATCCCCACCCGTCCGAGCAAGGTCAGCAGCACCGGCAATTCGAAGCAGAAACCGAAGGCGAAGATCAGCGTCATCACGAAGCTCAAATATTCGCTGACTCGCGCTTCCAATTCGATCGGCAGTCCGCCCCCTCCGCCCGGCACCTCGAAGGAGAGGAAGAAGCGGATCGCGTAAGGCATCATGATGTAATAGACGAAGGCCGCGCCGACCAGGAACATCACCGGCGTCGCCAGCAGGAACGGCAAAAAGGCTTTGCGTTCGTTGCGGTAAAGCCCCGGCGCGATGAACAGCCAGATCTGCGCCGCCATATACGGAAAGGCGAGGCAGATGGCGCCGAACATGCCGACTTTCACATAGGTGAAAAAGGTCTCGTACAGCGCGGTGAAGATCATGTGCCGCCCCGGCTGGCCGCCTTTGGCGAAGGCATCTGCGAGCGGCTGCACCAGGAAGCCGTAGATATTCTTCGCGAAGAAAAAGCAGATGATGAAGCACACAAGGAACGCGATCAGCGATTTGACCAGGCGCGAGCGCAATTCGACCAGATGCTCGAGCAAAGGCGCTTTGCTCGACTCGAGTTCGGCTTCTTCCTCGGACGATGGTGTGGCCATGGACTAGAGCTCGGTATTGAGGAAACGGAGAATCATCCCGCGTTCCGGATCGAAGGCGATTCCAACTTAGCCTCTTCCTGAACAACCGGCGATGACACGGGCGTTTCCGGCACGGGCACCGCTTTGGGCTCGTCCAATTTCGGCGGCGCGGCGCCGACGTCCTCGACCTTGCCACTGAGATCATCGAGCGGCTTGGCGGGAAGATCGGTTATCCCGAACGATTCATAATCCAGATCGGTCATGGGCGAAGTTTTGAGCCGGTTCACTTCGTTCCGCAATTCGTCGAGCTCGGCCTGGCGCGCCATGTCGTCGAAGCTGCGGCGGAATTGATCGGCCATGGCGCGTGCGCGCCCGGCCCATTGGCCAGCCGCCCGCATCAGCTTGGGCAGGTCCTTGGGACCAACGACCACCAGCGCAACGATCATGATGACGAAAAGCTCGCTCCAGGCGATGTCGAACATTTTGGTCTCTCATTGTCACGGCCCGCCCACCACAGGTTGGGGCGAACGAGCGCTATGACCGCCTGGATGCCCCCGATTCGGGGACCATGACAACCGGGCCCCAGGTCAGCCCCGTTTGACCTCGTCGGTCTTCTTGGCTTCTACCGACTCATGAGTGTCGGGAATAGGCCTTGGATCGTTGGGATCCTTCAGACCTTCCTTGAAATTCCGGATGCCGTGGGCGAAATCGCCCATGAGTCCCGAAATCTTGCCGCGGCCTCCGAACAGGAGCGCCACGACCATGATCAGAATCAGCCAATGCCAAATGCTAAAACTGCCCATAGGCTCTTTCTCCTTGTTAGTGCCATGATACCGCGCGGGCCGCTCGACTTGCGCGTTTTTCTTTGCCCAACCCTAATTTTTCGCGCCCTGTTTAACCTGATCGTTCAAGCCCGACAAATCTTGTCGCGGCAAGGATAAACAAAGGCATCTTTCGGCTCTGCGGCAAGCCGCACCTCTGCACCCGGCACCAGCGTCATATGGAGCGGCGCCGCCGCCCTGACAATGGCCGGCGCCTCAAGCCCTTCGGGAAGGGCCTGAGGCACAAACACCGCCTCGACTTCGAGCTGGCCGGCATAGGGCCTAACCGCCAGCACGCGCGCGAGGGCGCCCTTTTCCGCCACCCGCACCGAAGCTGGCCGGTATATTACCTCCGCCCACTCCCCTTCCGCTACCGATTTCGCCGCCGTCTGACCGAAAGGTGAAGCAACCCAACCGTTTATCACTCTGGCGTGAAACACATTCGCGCCTCCGAACAGGGCCGCGGCTTGCGGGTCCTTCGGCTCATTGTAGATTTCCCTGGGCGTGCCCTCTTGGACGATCCTTCCAGCCTGCATCAGGGCCACTCGCGTTCCAACTCGCATCGCCTCGTCGGCATCATGCGTCACCATGACGACCGCAGCACCTGCCTCGCGCAGACGCTTGAGCGTCGTGCCCCGCACCTCATCGCGCAAGGCTGCGTCCAGGCCCGAAAAGGGCTCATCCATCAGCACCACGTCGGGCTTGGGCGCAAGCATGCGAGCGAGCGCCACGCGCTGTTGCTCGCCGCCCGAAAGCGTATGGGGAAAGGCATGCATCAGCGGCGTCATGCCGACGCGGGCCAGCTCTTGCTCCGCCCGCGCCTCGCGTTCGGCGCGGGGCCGTCCAGCCAAGCCGAAAGCCACATTGGCCTTGGCGGAGAGATGCGGAAACAAGGCATAGTCCTGGAACATCAGCCCGACCCGGCGTGTCTCGGCGGGTTCATGCCGCCCTTCGCCTTCAACCAGCCTGCCGCCGACGAAAACGAGCCCCGAATCGGGACGCTCGAGCCCAGCCGCTATGCGAAGGGTGGTCGATTTGCCGCATCCCGAGGGTCCCAACAGGCACACAACCTCGCCGCGCCTGACATCCAGGGTGAGCCCGTCCAACGCCACGCGCGCCCCGAATCGGCGCGTGAGTGCGCGCAGGCTAAGCCCGTCAACGGGTTCGGCAAATGGGCGGGATGGGGTGCTCAGACGGCAACCTTTGCGAATGGTTCTCGGATGCTAGCTAGTTAGGCTCAATACCCCCAAACAGCAAGCCAATGGGCCTTGGCCGACTGGTGTTGCGGTCATTCTAAATCCGAATCATGAATCCGTAATGGCGCACCGCAATGAACTAAGAAGAATAAGTAGCGTTATCAATAGCCTAACTGGAACCCGTTGCATGGTTTTGTAAGACGCTGCCCGACGTGCAAACCGGACATTTGGGAGTAGTATTGCGCGCAAGGGGGGAGAAGTGTTGGTTGGCGGTGCCGATGTTGAATCGATTCTATGCTGGCGATCCCTGTCCAAAATGCGGCCACCCGCTTGAGAGACGGGGACGTTCGATTTGGACCCTGTTTTTGCGACGGGCCCATTTGAGGTGCCCTAGCTGCAAACTGGTCCTGAAAAAATAGACCCGGAAACCCAAAGGCCATAACTATAGGCCTTCTGGCGTCCGCCCCTTCAAACAACCGCGGTTTGCGACTTCCTGCCGAATGCGTCGCCAAGGTCGCTCAGACGCTTGTTGACGGTTTCCGCAAGCAGCGCCTTCTTGGCCGAGGGAACCTCGAGCACAAGAGAGTCCTTGCTGAGAAGAAGGTTCATCGGCGGCAATTCCCCCTCGAGCGCACCCGAAAGGCCAAAGCCGAGCCGCTGCGCCAGACCGATCTGCTGCGCCAACACAGCCCCTTCGGCGCCCAGCAGTCCACCCACCCCCGTCTCTTCGGGAAAATCTCCGTCGCCGGCATAGCGATAATAGACGGCCGTCGCCATCAACGCCCGCTCATGATGATCCGCGGCACCATAGGCGCCCCGCAACACCTGAGTGAAAGCGCCCATGGCCCGGTCATCGGGATGGCGTCGCCAACCGATATCCGCAAACTGGCACGCTGCCTCGCGGATGCGGCGATCGCCCGGCGTCTCTTTGGGAAAGAGCGGCGTCATCCAGCGGAACAGTTCTTCGGCGTGACCGGGCGTCCGCGACTCACGCATATTCATATCCCGGGCGAATTCGATGAGCGAGTCCTTCGAGGTTTCCTCGGGCTTGAGCTTTCTCTGCAACACACCCTCGCGTAAGCCATAGGCGGAGACGACGATCTCCTTCAGGCCGAAGACCTCGATCATCTGCTCAAGCACGAGTGTCCCATAAGGCAGCGCCTCGGCGCGGCGCTTGGGAACCGATCGCATCTTCTCCAGCGATTTGCGCGAAAGTCCCGACACCACGCGGCACAGCTTCAGGGTGCGACCGGCGGGCATCACGTAATGGTGCAGCACGCGCAAGGGATAATTCTGCTGCTCCATGTCGACATGGGCGAGCGCCCGCCATATGCCGCCCACCGCGTAAAGGGCACGGCCCTTCAAACCCTTTGCGAATTCGACCCGCTCTAGGCCCTTCTCCACGACATTGCGCGCCTTGTTGAGACTGCCGCCGGCAGCGTCCATCAATCTGAGCGGCCCGAACGGAAGCGTCGCCGCCGCTCCTGTCTTGCCGTCTTTCACGGTCACCATGTCGAGACTGCCACCACCGAGATCGGCGACCAGCCCGTCGGCATCGGGAATTCCCGCCAGCGTCCCTTCGGCGGCCATGCGAGCTTCCTCCTCGCCGGAGAGGATGCGGATAGGCCGCCCCAGCATTTTCTCCGCACGGCGGATGAAATCGCGGCCATTGGCGGCATCGCGCGCAGCCGAGGTCGCCACGGCACCCACATCGATGACGCCATGGCCATCACAGAGCGCCCGGTACCGCGCCAGCGCATCGAGCGCAGATGCCATGCCACTCTCGTCAAGCTGGCCGCTCGATACCATGTTGCGCCCGATCGCGCAGATCGCTTTCTCGTTGTGAAGCGGGACGGCGTGGCGCCACGGGCCCTCATAGATCACCAGACGCACCGAGTTCGAGCCGATATCGACCACGCCGATAGGCTGATAGCGGCTCGCGCTCAGGGGATTTAGGCGAGGCTGAAGATCGGCGAGACCCAATGGAAACCCTTGCGCTTAAGCGCCGCGAATCGCAGCCGTGACATTGGGCGGAGTATTCACCTTCAGCGCGCGCCCGCGACCCGAAAGGGAGGGATTGGTCATAAAATAGGTGTGGGCGGAGAATGCGTCCGGCCGGTCGAAGGCGGCATCGCGCACATAGGAGCCGTCGGCGCGCAGGAACCAGCTCTGCGCCTGATCCTTCAAATTCGCCACCATGATTTGCGACATCACCTGCTGATGCACGGTCGGATTGTCGATCGGCACCATGGCTTCCACTCGGCGATCGAGATTGCGGGTCATCCAATCCGCCGAGCTAATATAGACCTTGGCTTTGGGCGATGGGAGCCCGAAGCCGGCGCCGAAGCAGACGATGCGGGAATGTTCGAGGAAGCGCCCAACGATACTCTTGACCCGGATATTCTCGGATAGCCCCGCAACCCCGGGGCGAAGACAACAGATGCCGCGGACCACGAGCTCGATCTTCACGCCGGCCTGACTTGCCGAATATAGCGCGTCGATCACACGCGCATCGACCAGCGCATTGAGCTTCGCCCAGATCGCGGCGGGGCGCCCCGCCCGCGCGAGCGCGATCTCCGCTTCGATGCCCTCCATCAGCCGCTGGCGCATGCTGAGCGGCGAGATGGCGATCTTTTCCAGATGAGAAGGCTCGGCGTAGCCGGTGATGTAATTGAAGAATTGCGCCGCATCGCGGCCCAGCGCCGGGTCGGCGGAGAAGAGCGACAGATCGGTGTAAACTTTCGCCGTCACGGGATGATAGTTGCCGGAGCCAAAATGGACATAAGTCCGCAAACGCCCGCTTTCGCGGCGCACCACCAGACTGACCTTGGCGTGAGTCTTCAGCTCGATGAAGCCATAGACCACATGGGCGCCGGCGCGTTCCAGATCGCGCGCCCATTTGATATTGGCCGCTTCGTCGAAGCGGGCTTTCAACTCGACCAGCGCCGTCACCGACTTGCCCGCTTCGGCGGCTTCAACCAAAGCGCGCACGATGGGGCTGTCTTTGCTGGTGCGGTAGAGCGTCTGCTTGATCGCCACCACGTCGGGATCGGCGGCCGCTTGACGCAGGAACTGGACCACCACATCGAAGCTCTCGAACGGATGATGGACAATAAGGTCCTTGGCCTGGATCGCGGCGAAACAATCGCCGCCGTGGTCGCGGATGCGTTCGGGGAAGCGCGAGGTGAAGGGTTCAAACTGCAGATCGGGCCGCTCGTCGAGAATGAGCTGCTTGGTTTCGTCCAGACCGAGCAGCCCGTCGACCACGAAAGGTTCGCGCCCGTCCATACTAAGCTGATCGGCGATGAAGCGTCTGAGATCGGGCGGCATGGAAGCGCTGCATTTCAGCCGGATGACCTGGCCGCGGCGCCGCCGCTTCAGCATGGTTTCGTAGAGCCGGACCAGATCTTCGGCTTCTTCGGCGACTTCGATGTCGCTGTCGCGCAGGATCCGGAACGATCCCGAGGCGAGCACCGCATAGCCGGGAAAGAGACGATCCAGGTACAGCCCGATGAGATTTTCCAGGGTGATGAAACGCGCCTTGCCGCCGCGATCGGGAAGCCGCACGAAGCGCTGCAATTGCGAGGGCACGGGCAGCAGCGCGGTCATGGCCTTGCCATCGCCGCGGCGCGTGAGTCTCAGCGCCATGACGAAGCCCAGATTGGGGATAAACGGGAAAGGATGCGCCGGATCGATCGCAAGCGGTGTCAGGATCGGCAGAATCTGCTGATTGAATTCCTCATCCAGCCAGAGGCGGTCCTCGGGCGCGAGTTGGCCCGGCTCGATCACCGCGATACCGACATTGGTGAGCGCCGCGCGCAATTCGAGCCAGGTCTTCTGCTGATCGGCGATCAGCTCGCCGGCCATCTGATCGACCCGCGAAAGCTGTTGTGCGGGCGTCAGGCCATCGTCCGAAAGGGTGGCGATCCCGGCATTGACCATGCCCTTCAGGCCCGCCACGCGCACCATGTAGAATTCATCGAGGTTGGAGGCGGAAATCGAAAGGAACCGCAGCCGCTCCAGCAGCGGATGGCGCAGATTCTGCGCTTCCTCCAGAACGCGGCGATTGAAGGCGAGCCAGGAAAGTTCGCGATTGATGAAGCGGCCGGCCGAACTCGGGCTCACGCCCGGGATCAGCGCGGAGGCAGTGGCGGGCTCGACTGCCAGCATCTCCAACGGCTCTTGTCCCGAGCCGACTTCTTTGAGCGTGGTAGGCCTATTCATCCGCGACGTTCTTTCTTGCCCCTTGAGTATAAAGAATAATTCGCAACCTGTCATGGCGGCAGGGGGAGGCTCTTCGGTCACAGCATGCCGAGGTTTCAATGAAAGAAATGCAAATATAAGGGTTAACCTCAGCTCCTCGGCCCTATTTCGGCTTCGATCAATTCCACAACCAGCCTGTCCGTGACGGGGCGTTTCTCGGCGAGCGCCTTTTTGTCGGCGCGTGCCACAAAAGCCGCGACGGCCTGGGGCGTGCGTTCGACATGGGTGACGATTCGCCGGACCACACCCTCGGTTACCTCCAACTGACGATCGGCGAAGTGCTTGGTCACCAACGCGCAAAGCAATTTGTCGTCTGGAACCCACATGGGAAAGGCGATGAGGGCTTGAAAACGCGATTTCAAATCGCGGACTGCGACCGGCCAGTCGGAGGGCGGCGCGCGGCCTGTCAAAAGCAGCGCTCCGGCGGGCCGGTCCAAAAGCGCGAGCAGTGCCCGATCCCGGTCCTCGCAGGGCTCATCGCGATCGACATCTTCGATGAGGATCGCGCACCCCGCCCTGGACGCGATGGCGGCGACCATTTCGGGCGCGAGATCGCGTGCCGGCAGGCCTTCCGCATCCGCCATATTTCGCCAGATGGCTGCCAAATGAGTCTTGCCGCAGTGCGGTGGCCCATAGATTGCGGCGGCGGTGGTGGGCCAGTCGGGCCAGCGTCTGATGAACTGAACCGCCTGTTCGTTGCACGGCGCGAGGATGAAATCCTCGCGCCCCAACGCGGGCTCGACCCCGAATGGGAAAACCAGTTGGCCGCGCATTTCAGGCTCGACGGCCGTACTCGATCCAAACAGCGCGCATCGCCTTGAGCCAGACAGCCGAATAGGCAAACCCCGAAGCCAGAGCGACGACGCCGACCACATAGGCATCAGCCGGGGAAATCGCCCCGAGCGGAAAGGCGAAGGCCAGCGCAGCCAGATGCGACCCGATGTAGACGATCTGCAAAGCCGTACAGAGCTTGCCCAGCAATATCGGCTTAACTCCGATCGGGGCCCGCAATGCAACGGCGATGGCAAGACCCAAGAGAATGAGCACGTCGCGAGCGATCACAATGGCGGCAACCCATACCGGAACGTCGTCCAACAGCGCCAAGGTCACGAAGCCAGCCAGCATCAAAGCTTTATCGGCAATCGGGTCCAGCACCCGCCCGAGCGGACTATCCAACCCGAAACGCTTGGCCAGAAATCCGTCCGCGGCATCGGACAGGCCGGCAACTGCGAAAAGCCCGAAGGCCGCGTTGAAATGCCCCGCCACGAGCAATCCGGCGGTGGTTGGCGCCGCGGCGAGGCGCAACGTCGTCAAGAGATTGGGCAGATGGCGCAGCATCATGGTCATTGCGAGTTGGCGGCCGTGGCGCCGGCGATCTGTAAACTGAACTGGCCGTTGTTGTTGCTGAGTTGCAGGTTCTGCTGCGCCAGAGCGTCCCTGAGCTGCTCCTGACGACCCGAATAGGTAACGTTGATCTCCGCTTCGTGGAGCGCAAGGCCGACGACTTCCAACCCGGTGACCGCCCGGATCGAGCCAAGCCCGTCACGGATCTTGGACCAGTCATCAAGCGAGTCGAATGAGACGTCCGCGGTCAGCCGCGCGCGCGTTGCAAAGTCGACGGAGACGCGCGTCTTCCAGATTTCGGAGGCCCTATCCGCGATCACTTCGGCAAGCGCCGGAAAGGTGGATTGGGCATAGGCAAAGGAGGAAGGCGCCCGCCCCGCTGCCGAGATCTGCACCATCTGCACGGTCTTGGCATCTTCGCTCGCACTCGCGACGATCACCGCGACGACATTGTGGCGCCGGGCCAAGGGCCCCAAGGTCGCCCAATCGAGCTGTCCGAGGTCGGGCCGCGACAACAAAGCCGCGTCCTCCGGTCCCTCGTTCAAAGGCAACACGAAGGGTACCAAGCCTTGCTGCAAAGCGGGCTCTTTCCAGGCCATGGCCCAGGGGCTCATGGGATCGAAGCCCGGCTTGCCCGCGATCACCGGGATCACCAATACCGGGCGCGAGCGCGTATCCGTATAGGCGATGTTGGCTTGACGAAGCGCCGCGCGAACCGCAACGGGGTTGAAGTGGAAAATCACCTCGGCGAGATAGCGCGTCGTGCTGCGGCGTTCGCCCCCGACCTCGAAACTCCGGATCAAGCGCAGAAGCGCGTTTTCATCGAGCTGAGGCTGTTTGGCCCACATGGACGCCGCGGTAAGCCGCCGGTACAGTTTTGTCCAGGCAGCCGGCCGTCCCTGCGTCATGGCAATGTCGCGCGCGGCCGTCGCCGATTCCGCGCTCGCATCGACCTTGATTCCGCTGACCGTGAAAAGATCCGGAGCGGCCGCAGGCGCGGCGAAAGCAGGGGTGCCCGCGGCAAGAGCGGCCAACAGAACGAAAAGCCAAAAGCGAGACATGATTCCTCTCAACCTCGAATATAGGGACAGGTTTTGACAGACGGAAGACTACAGCTACGTTCGTAAACCCCTCGTCTCTCATAGCGCTATCTCCGGCGTCTTGCGCCGGCGATAGCAACAACGCGGCAAAGGCCGGTTTGTTATCCGCGCCCGGACAATTTCGCAGCGAATTGCGCCCGAATTGGGTCTCCCCATACGAAAACGCGCCATCCGGCCGGCACGGTTACATCTGGGTGATCAAAGGGTTAAGTCCTTGATTCGGAGCCTTCGTTGTTCCTACACTACACCCGATGGAGGGGTGACTTCGGCGCCAATTTGCGCCGAGAAACCCAGGGAGACTACCTCATGTATCGCATCAATCCCCGGCGCACGGTTGCGGCGCTGGGAATGAGTGTGGCTATCGCCATCCTGGCCGCGGCACAGACCGGCGCCGCGCAAACTCCGCGCAGTCTGCCGGCCGCGCCGCCAAATCAGGACCGTACGCCCAATCGGCAACAGGATTCGCAGACCGATCGTCAATACGCTCGGCGCGACACACGCACCCCGGAAGATCGCCTCGAACGGCGTCTGACATATCTACACGGTCAGCTCGGTATCACCCCGGCGCAGGAAAGCGCTTGGACCAATTTCAGGGTGGCGCTTCGCGATGAAGAGCGCGAGCGGAATCGGGATCGCGTCCAGGGCGGCGCCTTCAATGAAAGCGATGCGCTCCGCGGCCGGCCCGAGCGGCGCGATGATCGCGCAGGCGATGCTCGGCAGGGCCCGAGCGTGGTGGAACGCCTCGAAGAGCGCCGCAGGATCATCGCCGACCGCGAAGCCGACCTCGACCACGTTCTGACGGCGTTGCGGCCGCTTTATGCCTCCTTCACGGCGGAACAGCGCAGAACCGCGGATCGGCTGATGTTCCAGCCGCGCGAAGATGACAGAGGCGGCTTCGATGGTGACCGCCGGGGTCCCCCGCGTGACGGACGCGTCGATCCTCGCGGAGAACGCGGCACGCGCGACTATCGCTGAACGCCGGAGAGGGATGCGCCGCCGGCCGAACCGGGGCGCATCGGCTCTTGCGCAGCTGGGTGGCGCTCACTACAGCATTGCGGCCGAAACGCCACGAATCGTTGGATCATGAGTTCCGGCCGCAAGCCCCTGACTTACAAGGACGCCGGCGTCGATGTCGATGCCGGCGATGCCTTGGTGGATCGCATCGCGCCGCTGGCGAAAGCGACGGCGCGGGCTGGCGCCGATGCGGCATTGGGCGGCTTCGGCGGTCTGTTCGATCTGAAGGCAGCGGGGTTCAAGGACCCGCTCTTGGTCGCATCCACCGACGGCGTCGGCACCAAGCTCAAGCTTGCCATCGAGGCCAAGCGTTTCGACGGCATCGGCCAGGACCTGGTTGCGATGTGCGTCAACGACATCGTGGTGCAGGGCGCGGAGCCGCTCTTCTTCCTCGACTATTACGCGAGCGCCGTGCTGAACGTCGATGAAGCCGCGCAAGTGATCGAGGGCATTGCGCGCGCCTGCAAGCAATCGGGCTGCGCCCTGATCGGCGGAGAGACCGCCGAGATGCCGGGGCTTTACGCCAAGGGCGATTTCGATCTCGCCGGGTTCTCGGTGGGGGCCGTCGAACGCGACGCGGTTCTGCCCAAGACCCAGGCCATGCGTGCGGGCGATGTGCTGGTCGCAATTGCCTCGTCCGGCGTGCACTCCAACGGCTATTCGCTGGTGCGCAAGCTGATCGAGCGGTCGGGGCTGAGCCTCGATGCGCCCGCGCCTTTTGCCGCCGCGATGAGTTTGGGCGCGGCGCTGCTCACTCCGACCCGCCTCTATGTGAAGAGCGCGCTGGCCGCCATTGCCGGCGGCGGTGTGAAGGGGCTTGCCCACATCACAGGCGGCGGCATCACCGGCAACCTGCCGCGCGTTCTCCCCGTTGGATTGGACGGCGATGTGGATTTGTCGGCGTGGCGGCTGCCGCCCGTATTCGGCTGGCTACAGCGCGAGGCGGGATTGCCGGACGCCGAGATGCTGGGCACGTTCAATTGCGGTGTGGGTCTGATCGTGGTGGCGGATTCGGCGCGCTGGATGGATGTCATCGCCGCGTTCACCGAAGCGGGCGAACGCGCCTTCGCCATCGGAACTCTCGTGGCGGGCGAAACGAGCGCGGAACCCAGGGTCCGCTATCGCGGCGCGCTGCAAGGCGCATGAGCGCGAGGCAAAATGTTGCGGTGCTGATCTCCGGCCGGGGGAGCAATTTGCAGGCCCTCATCGATGCCTGCGCCGAACCCACATTCCCCGCCCAGATCGTGCTGGTGATTTCCAATGTCGCGGGCGCGCAAGGATTGGAACGCGCGCGCGAGGCCGGCATCGCGACACAGGTGATCGAGCATGCGCGCTATGACCGCCGCGAAACCTTCGATGCCGCGATGGATGCGAGCCTGACCAAAGCCGGCACGGAACTGATCTGCCTTGCCGGGTTCATGCGGATTCTCGGCGACGGCTTCGTGCGCAAATGGCAAGGTCGGCTGATCAATATCCATCCTTCGCTGCTGCCTTCGTTCAAGGGCATGCATGTGCATGAGCAGGCGATCGACGCAGGCGTGAAGATTTCCGGCTGCACCGTCCATTACGTCATATCGGAATTGGATTCCGGCCCTGCGATCGCGCAGGCGGCCGTGGCCGTGCGCGACGACGATACCGCGGAAAGCTTGGCGCGCCGCGTGCTGCAAGCCGAGCACAGACTCTACCCTTCAGCGCTCCGGCTGATCGCGGAAGGGCGCGTGCGGCTGGACAACGGGCATGCGGTCTTCAAAGACTGTCCGTCTACGGATGGTATGCTGCAAAATCCCGCCGGGTAGTTCCTCACACGCTGTGTCATTCCCGCGAAAGCGGGAATCCGATTTCATACACAGTTTCGGATGCCCGCCTGCGCGGGCATGACAGAGGTGTTTCCCCCTACCCCACGATGTCGAGGTTGCTGAAGAAAAAGCGGATCTCCTCGGCGGCGGTCTCGGGCGCATCCGAGCCATGCACCGAATTGGCCTCGATGTTCTCGGCCAGATCCTTGCGGATGGTGCCGGGGGCCGCCTTTTTGGGGTCGGTCGCGCCCATGATTTCACGGTTCTTGGCGACGGCGCCCTCGCCTTCCAGCACCTGAACCACCACCGGCCCCGATGTCATGAACGCCACGAGGCCGGCGAAGAATGGGCGCTCGCGGTGAACCGCATAGAAGGCTTCGGCCTGATCGCGCGACAGCCGCGTCCGCCTTTGCGCCACGATGCGAAGCCCCGCCTTCTCGAAACGGGAGACGATCTCGCCCGTGAGGTTGCGACGGGTTGCGTCCGGCTTGATGATGGAAAGGGTGCGCTCGACGGCCATGACCAACTCCTGATGAAAACTGAGCGCCTTATAGCGATGGGGTTCATCGCCCCGCAAGCTTATGTCTGGTGGCGCGACTTTGCGTCCCGCGCCGGGTTTGCTTATGACCGGGAGCCGACGCGACCCAAGGCCCTAGCCCAAGGCCCAACATGTCCCTCCTGAACCTTTCCGTCGCCATTGGCGATTATGACCGCAACCGCCCGCTGATCGACGGCGCCGTGCGAATCGACGGCGTCGATCCTGTCTTCATGAAGCTGGTGCCGGAGGAAATCTTCTTCCGCGCCTTCCGCAGCCAGGATTTCGACATTTGCGAATTGTCGCTGTCCAGCTTCACCTTGAAGACGGCGCTGGGCAATTGTCCCTATGTCGGCGTTCCCGCCTTCGTCTCACGCTGCTTCCGCCACACTTCGATCTTCGTGCGCACGGACAGGATCAAGAAGCCTGAGGATCTGAAGGGCAGGAAAGTCGGCGTCCCGGAATATCAGCTGACCGCCAATGTCTGGGCGCGCGCCATATTGGAAGACGATTTCGGCGTGAAGCCGTCGGATATGCATTGGATCCGCGGCGGCATCGAGCACGCGGCGCGCCCCGAAAAGATCAGTTTCAAACTTCCCCCCGGGGTGCGGCTGGACGATGCGCCCGAAGGGACAACGATTTCCGAGCTGCTGCTGAAAGGCGAGATCGACGGTTTTATCGCGCCGCGTGCGCCGGCCCTCGCCGCACCCAATATCGGCTGGCTGTTCGCCGATCCGATGGCGGCGGGGAAGGACTATTTCCAGCGCACCGGAATCTTCCCGATCATGCATCTGATCGGCGTGCGACGGACTCTGGCCGACAAACATCCTTGGCTGCCGGCGGCCGTGTTCAAGGCCTTCGATCATTCGAAGCGAATGGCGCTCGAACAGCTCAGCGATGTGTCCGCCACCAAGGTGACGATGCCCTTCGTCGAAGAGCAGCTCAAAGCGGCGCGCGAGCTGATGGGCGAGGATTTCTGGCCCTATGGCGTGGAATCCAACCGCAGGACGCTGGAGGCATTCCTGCGTCATCATCATGGGCAGGGGATTTCGCCACGCCTTGTCGGCATCGAGGAGATGTTCCACCCCGCGACGCTGGAGAGCTTCAAGATTTAGACTTTGGCGACGCGGAACTAGCTGCGGTGTATCCCGGTCTTCACATTTCCATCAATTGTGGACGCAATCGCCTCGCAGCGTGAAGCAAGATCGAAAAACCGGTCATGAAGGGAGCTGTCATGGCAATTCGCCGCCAGCTCACGAAGCCTAACGGCTTGCTCCTGCAGGAAAACAACTCGCTTTCGCATTTGCGTCACATCTGCCATTGGCGTGTCCCCATGTTCGACTGTGGAACGCTTCTGTTCGCAAAGGTGAGGAATTAGCCGCCAACAAAATGGCGACAATTTGTCGGCCTCGCTATTTGCTGCCGACGACGGCCATGCCCTGAATCTCGATCAAGAGGCCCGGCTGTGCGAAGCCTGTGACGGTGATGAGCGCGCTCGCCGGGAAGCATTCCTTGAAGGCTTGCTTGCGCAGCTCGATGAAGCGGTCGCCGAGCCGGCCGTCATTGATGAACACCGTCATGGTGACCATATCCGCAAGACCGGCGCCGCCGGTCGCCTTGATGGTCTTGTCGAGCGCCGCGAAGGCTTCCTTCACCTGGGTGTCGAAGTCGCGTCCGGGTGTCCCCGTCTCTCCCGCGAGCCAGATGGTCTTGCCGCCCTCGGTGGTGACGGCGCGCGAGTAGCCTCGCTGTTGTGCGCGGGCGTCGGGTGCGTAGCACTGTTTGGCCATGGCTGGTGTGATGCAAATCGATGCTACCAATGCCGCAAACCATACAGATTTCATCGCGCTATGTCCCTCATCGATTGCCGCCGGACGACTGTAGAACAAACGGGACGCAAGCGGGAGAACTGGAGTACGATTGGGCCACCACGCCATACGGGATGACACCGATGCGCCGCTCAGAACGCTCACATTCTAGCCCTGTGACCCGCCGGGTCCTGCTTGCTGTTCTCGCAGCCCTCGCGCTGGTGACCGCCGATCTTCCCGGCACGGACAGCCGCGCCGCGGAACGCCCGCCCGTCTCGGGGCGCAATGGCGGCATCTCCGCCGGTCATCCTCTGACGGCGGCGGCCGGGTTTGAAATGCTTCTGCGCGGCGGCAATGCGTTCGATGCCGGCGTCGCGTCACTGCTGGTCGGTGGCGTCGTCGAGCAGGATTTCTACAGCCTCGGCGGCGAAGGACTTGTCCTGGTCTATCCACGCAGCACCGGCAAGGTCGTCGCGGTTGTCGGGCAAGGCTGGGCCCCGAAGGGAGCCACCATCGATTGGTACAATGCGAGGCATAAGGATCTGAACGGCGAGGGTCTGGATCCCGCCGTCGTGCCCGGCGCGCTTCATGCGGCCCTGACCGTGCTGGAGCAATGGGGCACCATGAGCTTCGAGCAGGTCTCGGCGCGCGCCATCGAATATGCCGAGCAGGGCTTTCCGATGCGCCCGCGCACGGCCAACGCCATCGAAAAGAACCTCACCTTCTTCAAGGGTTGGCCCGACAACCAGGCCTATTGGCTGAAGCCGGACGGCTCGATGTACAAGCCGGGCGAGACCATCAAACTCCCGACCCTCGCGCGCACCTTGAAGAAGATGGTCGAGGCCGAACGCGCGGCGAAGGGCAAGGGCCGCGCCGCCGGCATCGCCGCCGCGCGGGACCGCTTCTACAAAGGCGACATCGCGCGCGACATGGTGGCCTTCCTGCAGAAGCACGACGCGCCGTTCGATATCAGCGATTTCTCCGAATTCTATGCCAAGATCGAACAGCCGAGCATGACGACCTATCGCGGCTACGAGGTCTACAAACATTCCTTCGGCAGCCAGGGACCGGTGCTGCTCGAATCGCTCAACATCCTGGAGCAGTTCGATCTGCACGCGATGAAGCACAACAGCGCCGATTACATCCACACCGTGATCGAGTCGATGAAGCTCGCTTATGCGGATCGCGACACCTATTACGGCGATCCCGCTTTCGTCGACACGCCGGGTGTGGGTCTGTTGTCCAAGGACTATGCCAAAGAGCGCGCCAAGCTGATCAATCCCAAAGCCGCCTCGCGCGCCTTTATCGCCGGCGACCCGATGCGCTTCGATCCCAAAGTCAAGCAGTGGAATTACTGGACCGCGAATCTCGCGGAAGCCGTGCCCAGCCCGCGCCTACCCGACCCCGAACGCGTATCGGGCGCGAAGGACACCACCCATATCTCCGTCATCGATCATGACGGCAATATCTTCGACAGCACGCCGAGCGGCGGCTGGATTGGCGGTGCTGTGATCCTGGGCGACACCGGCATCGGGATGAGCGTGCGCGGCGAGCAGTTCTGGCTCGACAAGACGCGCGCCGCGCAGCTCAGACCTCGCGCCCGGCCGCGCTACACGTTGACGCCGAGCATCGTGCTGCGAGGCGGCCAGCCCTTCATGGCGCTAGGCACGCCCGGCGGCGACAATCAGGA